>DASZBP010000190.1:0-12373 GCA_035943915.1 Gaiellaceae bacterium
ATCTCGTCGCCGTAGTAGAGGACCGGCGAGCCGGGCAGCGAGAAGAGCATCGCGTGCAGCAGCTGGATCTCGTCGCGCCCGTTGTCGAGAAGCGGAGCGAGGCGGCGGCGAATGCCGAGATTCAGCTTCATCCGCGGATCCTTGGCGTACTCCTCGTACATGTAGTCGCGTTCCTCGTCGGTCACCATCTCGAGCGTCAGCTCGTCGTGGTTACGCAGGAAGATGCCCCACTGCGCGGCGTCCGGGATCGCGGGCGTGCGCTCGAGGATCTCGATCATCGGCAGCGCTTCCTCGCGCCGCACCGACATGAACATGCGCGGCATCACCGGGAAGTGGAAGCACATGTGGCATTCGTCGCCGTCCCCGAAGTACGCGACGACGTCCTCCGGCCACTGGTTCGCCTCCGCGAGCAGCACGCGATCCTGATAGTTCGCGTCGACCTCCGCGCGCACCCTGCGCAGAAACTCGTGCGTCTCGGGTAGGTTCTCGCCGTTGGTGCCGTCGCGCTCGTAGAGATAAGGCACGGCGTCGAGCCGGAAGCCGTCGAGGCCGAGGTCGAGCCAGAAGCGCAGGACCTTCAGCATCGCGTCCTTGACGTCCGGGTTGTCGTAGTTCAGGTCGGGCTGGTGCGAGAAGAAGCGGTGCCAGTAGTACTGGCCTCGTACCGGGTCCCACGTCCAGTTCGACGGCTCGGTGTCGATGAAGATGACCCGCGCCTCGCTCCAGCGCTGGTCGTCGTCGCCCCACACGTAGTAGTCGCCGAACGGGCCGGTCGGGTCGGAGCGGCTCGCCTGGAACCACGGGTGGTCGCTCGACGTGTGGTTCATGACGAGGTCGGCGATCACACGCAGCCCGCGCTGGTGCGCCTGGTCGACGAAATGGTGGAAGTCGTCGACGGTGCCGTAGTCGGGATGAATCGAATAGAAGTCCGCGATGTCGTACCCGCCGTCGCGCAACGGCGAGGGATAGAACGGCAGCAGCCAGATGCAGTCGACGCCGATCTCCTGGAGGTAGTCGAGCTTGTCGGCGAGCCCACGGAAGTCGCCGGAGCCGTCGTCGTTGCCGTCGTAGAAGCCGCGCAGGTGGATCTCGTAGAACACCGCGGTCTTGAACCACAGCGGATTCCGCTCGAACCAGTGGTTCGTGTCCGTCATACGACTTCCCGGATCCGCTCGGCCGTCTCGTTCAGCTCGGCGCGCTCGTGCTCACGGTAGTCGGGCGGCAGGCGAAGGCCGAAGCCGTCGCCCTCATACCGCGGGATCACGTGCAGGTGCGCGTGGAAGACGTCCTGGCCGGCCGCCTCGCCGTCCGCGAGCCAGAGCGTCACTCCCTCGCAGGGCAGGCCACTGCGCCGTAAAGCCTCCGCGACGACCATCGCACCCCGGAACATCGCAGCGCCGTCGTCCGGGGCGAGCTCGGCGAGCGACGCGCCGTGCGCGCGCGGCACCACCAGCGTGTGGCCGCGCGTGACGGGACGGATGTCGAGGAACGCGATGACGCGCTCGTCCGCGTAGACGCGCGATCCTTCGATCTCTCCCCGCTCGATGCCGCAGAAGACGCAGTCGCTCAAACACTCACCTTGATCAGATGGCTCTTGCCGGGTCCGAGCCTGACGAAGTTGCGGCCGAGATGCCACGTGAACACGCTGTCGGTGAGCGTGTCGATCGCCTGGAACGCAGGCGGCCAGCCGGTTGCGACCGGGATGATGCACACGCCTTCTTGCGCGCTCGTCGGGTCGATGTTCACGACGACCACCACGTCGTCCTTGCGATACGCGACGAGCTGGTCGTTCTCCGTCACGAGCCACTGAAGGTTGTCGACGCGCTGAAGCGCCGGCTCGGCGCGGCGCACGGTGTTCAGCCGCTCGACGAGCGGCAGCAGCGGCCCGTCGAGCGCGCGCTTCTTCGCCTCGTACTTCTCGGAGTCGAGGTACTCCTCCGAGCCTTCACGCACCGGCACGTTCTCGAAGCTCTCGTAGCCCGAGTAGATGCCGTACGACGGTGAGAGCGTCGCCGCGAGCACGAGCCGCGCCTCGAAGGCGGGCGGGCCGCCGCGCTGCAGGTACTCGTGGAGGATGTCCGGCGTGTTGACGAACGCGTTCGAGCGGTAGAACGGCGCCCACTCGACGAGCTCCTCCATGTACTCCTCGAGCTCCCATTTCGCGTTCTTCCACGTGAAGTACGTGTAGCTCTGCGCGAAGCCCGACTTGGCGAGCGTCGTCATCATCGCGGGCCGCGTGAACGCCTCCGCGAAGAAGATGACGTCCGGATGCTCGCGCCGCACCTCACCGATCAGCCACTCCCAGAACGGCACCGGCTTCGTGTGCGGGTTGTCCACGCGGAACACGCGCACGCCGCGCTCGACCCAGAAGATCACGACGTCGAGCAGCGCCTGCCACAGCGCGCGCCAATCCTCCGACTCGAAGTTGACGTTGTAGATGTCCTGGTACTTCTTCGGCGGGTTCTCGGCGTACTTCAGCGTGCCGTCGGGACGGCGGTTGAACCACTCCGGGTGCTCCTTGAGCCACGGGTGGTCCGGAGAGCACTGGATCGCGAAGTCGAGCGCGATCTCGATGCCGGCGTGACGCGCCGCGGTGATGAGCGCGTCGAAGTCGGCGAAGGTGCCGAGGTCGGGATGAATCGCGTCGTGCCCGCCCTCCTTCGCGCCGATCGCCCACGGCGAGCCGATGTCGCCCTTCTCCGCGGTGACGGCGTTGTTTCGGCCCTTCCGGTTGGTCGCCCCGATCGGGTGGATCGGCGGCAGGTAGACGACGTCGAAGCCGAGCGCCGCGAGCTTCGGCAGCGCCTCCTTGACGCCGCACAGCCCGCCCCACGAGCGGGGGAAGAGCTCGTACCACGCACCGAAGCGCGCGAGCTCGCGGTCGACCTCGACCGGGAGCGGTGCGGACACGACCTCCCCATGCCGGTCGCCGCCCTCCGCCGCCAGCCCCTGCTCGACGGTCAGCTTCTTCTTGCCGAGCAGCACCGCGCCCTCGGCGAGCTCGCCTTTCAGATCGGTCTGGCCGCCCTCGACCTTGCGGCGCACCTCGTGCTGCCACGTCGCGGTGCGGTCGGTCCAGCCCGCGACTGCGAACTCCCAGCGCCCGGGCCGGTCGACGGTGAAGGTGCCGTACCAGCGATCGTTGCCGACCAGGACGAGCGGCTCCTCGCGCCAATCGGTCTCCCCCGGCCCGCGCACGCGCACCGCCGCGCCGAGTGTGTCGTGGCCGTCCTTGAAGATCGTCGCGTAGACCTCGACCGCGTCGCCGACCGTCCGTTTGATCGGATAGCGCCCGCAATCCACGATCGGCTCGATCGCCTGGATCTGGATGCGGGAGGTCGGGTCGATGAAATCGAGGATTGGCACCGTGTCAGATTCTCAGTGGTGAGGAAGGCCTAAACGCATGCGCTTGCAACGCTCAGCCGGAATCCTGCTGCATCCGACCTCGCTGCCGAATGGGGTACTGGACGAGCACGCCTTTCGCTTCGTGGATTGGCTCGCAGATGCAGGCCTGAAGTGGTGGCAGGTGCTGCCGCTCGGGCCTCCCGACGAAACCGGGTCGCCGTACATGTCGCCGTCCGCCTTCGCCGGCTCGCCGGGCATGCTCGCCGACCGTAGCGCTCCGGTGAGCGGCGCGGAGCTGGAGGCGTTCCGCGAACGCAACGCGTACTGGCTCGACGACTGGGTCGCGGTCGGCTGCAGCGCCGAGGACCAGGTGCGGTTCGAGCGCGAGTGGCAGGCGCTGCGCGCGTATGCCGCGGAGCGCGGCGTGCGCATCTTCGGCGACATGCCGATCTACGTCGCGATGGACGGCGCCGACCATCGAGCGCATCCGCAGCTGTTCCAGAAGGGCGCCGTGTCGGGCGTGCCTCCGGATGCGTTCAGCGTGACGGGCCAGCTGTGGGGCAACCCGCTGTACGACTGGACGGCGATGCGCAAGGACGACTACCGCTGGTGGATCGAGCGCATGCAGCGCGCGCTCGCGCTCGTCGACCTCACGCGCATCGACCACTTCCGCGGCTTCGTCGCGTACTGGGCCGTGCCTGCGAGTCACGGCACGGCGGAGCACGGCAAGTGGCGCCGCGGTCCGGGCAAGGCGCTGTTCGACCGGCTCGGCCGCGTGCCGCTCGTCGCGGAGGACCTCGGCGTCATCACGCCGCCGGTGGAGCGGCTGCGCCGCGAGCTCGAGCTGCCGGGGATGGTCGTGCTGCAGTTCGCGCTCGGCGGCGACACGCGCAACCCGCACCGGCTCGAGAACCACGAGGAGCAATCCGTCGTCTACACCGGCACACATGACAACGACACGACCGTCAGCTGGTGGGAATCCCTGTCCGACGAGGAACGAGCGTCGAGCGGGCTCGATGCGCGCGACCCGGCGTGGTCGCTGATCGAGCGAGCATGGTCTTCGCGCGCAGCGCTCGCCATCACGCCGCTGCAGGACGTGCTCCGGCTCGGCAGCGACGCGCGCATGAACCTGCCCGGTACCGACGAGGGGAACTGGCAGTGGCGCTACGTCGCGGGTGACTTGACGAAGGAGAGCGCGCGCCGCCTGCGCGAGCTCACCGAGCGGTCATCGCGTTGAACGCGTTGCGCATGAAGCGCTGCAGGCGCTTGTCTGCGAAGCCGTGACCTTCCTGCCGGTCGAGCTTGAAGTCGTCGAGCCCCCACGAGAACTGATGCGACCCGCTCGCGAACACCGCGGCGCCCGACGGTGCGACGTAGCGCGTCGAGTCGGCGTTCCCGTCCTTGTCGTCGCCGAGTTCGCGGTGGAAGAACACGGTGAGCGCGTGCCCGCACGATGACGCGGCGGTCTGGTTGCCGGGGATCGTGTCGGCCTCGACGCTGACGATCCCCTTCACCGTGGCGCCGACCTTGAAGCCCGTGCCGTGCATCCACGGGTCGGTCGCGTTCTCGACGGTGTAGTCGCCTGGCTGCCACGTGAGCCCGACGCCTTGATGCTGGATGCCGATCAGCTCGCACTCGTAGCGCGGAGGCGTCAGCTCGCGAAACATCGCGGTCTTCAGCGACGGGTCGGGGTTCGGGTCGTACAGCGACTTGTACGCCATGATCTCCCGCCCGCCGTCCTGCATCACGACCTGCCAGTACCCGTCGTTCGCACCCATGAACGCAAGGTTCACGTCGTGGTCGCGCGCAGCATCCCACGCGTCGCGCATGCGCTTCGACCAGTACTCGTCGTGCCCGGCGACGACATCGAGGCGATGCGGCAGCAGCGACGCCGGATGCGCATCCGTGTAGACGTCGGTCTGGTAGGAGACGTTCCAGCCGTTGCGCTCGATGTAGCGCACGAGCGGCACCTCCCAGCCGAGCGGGCCTTGTCCGCCAGGCCCGAACCAGTTGTACGGCCGGTCGAACGACACGACGCGCGCGCGCGGCTGCAGCCCGGGCAGGTCGTAGAGGCTCTTGCCGCCCCAGCTGTTGTACGCCTGCCACGTGTTCACCGGGACCTGGACGAGCATCGGCGTGCGGTTCGACGGCCGGCGCAGGATGACATACGTGTACGCGGACTGGCCCGCCTCGGGCCCGGCCGTCAGCAGCACGCGCACTGCGTAGTAGCCGGTGACCCACGTGCGGCCGAACGTGACGCTGTCGGTGGCCGGCCAGTTCGCGACGATCTCGCCGGTCGCCGGGTCAGCAGCCGGGACGGGCTGCACCGAGCCCTGCTCGACCGCGGACGACGCGACCTGCCGCCCGCCGATGCCGCCGTACCAGCCGATGCGGTAGACGAGCAGACGGTACGACGCCGCGGGCGACGTGCTCACGTGCACCACGACGTGGTCACCAGGCAGCGCATCCGTCTGCGACGCGTAGACCTCCGCGCCGCGATCCGTCACCTGCGGCCCGAGCCAACCCGGCGTGCCGTGCTTCAGGTTCTCGAGGACGATCGGGTTCGCCGCCGGCTTCTTGGGCTTCTTGTGGCCCGCCGCAGTCGCTGAGCCGGCGAGCACGAAGAGCGCAATGAGAAGTGACCAAACGGCGCGGCGGAGCACTCCCCACTCATAGCGCAGAACCGATGCGGCCGGAGGCCGGCTTGGCCGGCCGGGAGGCCAACTGCGCAAGCGCGATCCCACGAGGGAGGGATGGCCATCGGGAAGGGAACCGTAGGTTCTCTTCCCGACGAGCGAGACCGAAGGTCGAGCGGTATGCCGGGGGAGGGACTCGAACCCCCATGTCCGTAAAGGACGACCGGTTTTAAGCCGGCTGCGTCTGACCAGTTCCGCCACCCCGGCGGCGGCTCACCGGGCTAACACGAGCCCGATTGCGGCGTGTCGCCGGGCTCGTCGTCGCACAAGGGAATCCCCTCGGGGCCTTTGCCGCGGTAGGTGTCGCGGAACTTCGTGAACGCGGCCTCGGCCTTCGGGGTGAAGCCGGAGCAGATGCCGATGTGGCCGAAGCCGTAGTAGCCGTTGCGCTGGTAGTCGGACGGGTTGCCCGTCCACGCGGTCACCGCGATCTTGCTGCCGAGCGACGGGTACGGCGTGCCGAGGACGCCTTCCGGCTGCTGGAGGTAGAAGGCCCGGAGCTTGGCGACCGTCGGCGCGCTCACCTGCGAGCCCCACCAGATGATCACGCCGCCGTGCTCCTCGTTGTGGACGACGCGCCGCGGGTTCTGTGTCTGGGTCCAGAAGCCCCACACGTCCCACTCGGGGTAGTGCTGGCCGTTCGACGGCGGGCTCGTGTTCCAGTGGTCGTTCGCGGTCAGCGAGTTCACGTGCGTGCTCTGGCCCTTGGGCACGAACGCGTCGACCGTCTTGTACGAGCAGCCGGCGCCCGTCATCGCGGCAGCTACGGCCGCGTCGTTCGTCTTGTTGCTGCCGCCGCCGAACGCGACGAGCAGGACGACCGCGACGAGACCGACGATGCCTGCTGCTGCGACCGCGTAGAGGATCTTGCGGTGCTGCATCCCCATGTCGTCGTTGCGGCGCTGCTGCGGCGCCTGGACGCGCGGCGGGGTGGGTGTCCTGGGCTTGTTCTTGGCCACGGGCGGCCCATTCAAGCGGAAACCGCGAGCGCCTCGCCGAAGAAATGCGCCACGGCTGCGAGGTCGTCCGCCGCCGGGCAGCGCGGCAGCGCGGCGATGAAGGCGCGTCCGTAGCCCTTCGTGCGCAGGCGCGGGTCGAGGATCGCGACGACGCCGCGGTCGGCGTGGCCGCGGATCAGCCGTCCGAACCCCTGGCGCAGCTGAAGCACGGCCGTGGGCAGCGCGTAGTCGCGGAACCAGTCGCCGCCGGTGCGCTCGACCGCCTCGCACCGCGCTTCGTGCAGCGGGTCGCCCGGTGCCGAGAACGGCAGCTTGTCGATGACGAGCAGCGAGAGCGCCTCACCGGGGACGTCGACGCCCTGCCAGAACGTGGACGTCGCGAGCAGCACCGAGTCGACCTCCTCGCGGAAGTGCTCGAGCAGGCGCTCGCGCGGCGCCTCGCCCTGCACCAGCACCTCGTACGGGACTCGGCCGCGCACGCGGTCGCGATACGCGTCGAGCGCGCGATAGCTCGATGTGAGCACGAGCGCGCGCCCTTCCGAGAGCGTGAGCAGCTGGACGATCTCCTCGGCGGCGCGGTCGACGAACTCCTCGCTGCGCGGGTCGGGCATGTCGCGCGGGAGATAGAGCATCGCCTGGCTGCCGAAGTCGTACGGCGAGCCGACGACGGTCTCGCGCGCATGGTCGAGTCCGAGGCGGTGGCGCACAAAGCCGGCGTCCTCGCCCGTCGTGAGCGTCGCGGACACGAGGATCGCGGTCGGCCCGTCCTCCCAGAGCCGGTCGCGCAGCTCACCCGACACGTCCACGGGCGCCCAGGCGAGCGCGTCGGGCTCCGACCAGACGACGCGTTCCTTCTCGTCGGGCGTCATACACGCCTCGACCTGCGCGGCGCAGGCAAGCGCCCGGCGTGCGAGCGCGTCGAGCTCCTCGCCTTCGCCCTGCAGCGTGTCGGCGAGATCGCCGAGCGCGTCGGCGAGCAAGAGTGCGGGCTCGGCCGGCACCTCGCGCAGTCGCCGTCGGCCCGACGGCGGAGCGACCGCACGGATCAACCGCTCGCCCCCGCGCTCGACGCGGTCGAGCGAGCGCGCGGGCAGCGGCTTCTGGCCATCGCGGCAGGCACGTTCGACGTCGTTGGCGAGGCGGCGCAGCAGCGCGCGGCTCACGCGGCCCCCGAGCCAGGAGGCCGCGGACTCCTCGAGGCGGTGTGCCTCGTCGAAGACGACCGCGTCGTGCTCCGGCAGCACGCCGCCGCCGGACGCGACGTGCGCGAAGTAGAGGGCGTGGTTGACGATCACGAGGTCTGCTTCCGCGGCGCGCGCACGCGCGCCCTCGGCGAAGCAGGCGCCGTGGAACGGGCAGCGCCGGCCGGAGCAGCGATCGGCACCGACGGCGAGCTCGGCCCAGAGGGCATCCGACGGCTCGATCTCGAGCTCGGCGCGGTCGCCGGTCTCGGTCGTGTCGAGCCAGTCCTGCATCGCCTCCCACGCGCGGCCGTCGCGGCCGTTGTCCAGGAGGAACGGCTGGAAGCCCTGGAGCTGGCGGCGGCACAGGTAGTTCTGCCGCCCTTTCAGCACGACGACGTCGACGGGGCGGCCGACGACCGCGGCCGCGACCGGGACGTCCTTGTCGAGCAGCTGCTCCTGCAGCGCCTTGGTCGCGGTGGCGACGACGACGCGCTGGCCCGACGCGAGCGCCGGGACGAGGTACGCCAGGCTCTTGCCCACGCCGGTGCCCGCCTCGGCGAGCAGGTGCTCGCGGCGCGAGAGCGCCAGCTCGACCGAGCCGGCAAGCGCCGCCTGCTCTGGACGCGGCTCGTAGCCGGGAAGCTCCCGTTCGATCGCGCCGCCGGGGCCGAAGACCGTGTCCACTGCGTGAGAGTACGTAGGCGAACGGACGTTCCTGGCTCCAAATGGGGCTTCGCGGAGAAATTTGCGCATATTGCGACATTCCTGTCACAGAGCGGTTGACGAGCCTGCCGGGCCGCCTATAGGTTCTCCCCGTCGGATCCGGTAGCTCTTCGGAGTCGCTGGATCCGACATCTCGGCCCCGGCAGGTCTTCGGACTCGCAGGGGCCGAGTTTTTTTATGCCGTCCACTGGGCTCATGCGTCGGACGCCCTTGCCGTCCGACGGGAGGCGTACCTTTGTTCGCCCATGTCAATCGGCTTCCTGATCATCGGTGTTCTCCTCGGCGCAGCCGTCGTCTACGCGTGGACGCGCGGCCAGCTGCGCGCCGCCGACGCCCGCGCCGTTGCCGAGCGCCGCTCCGCGGAAGAGAAGCTCGAGCTGCTCGACCGCACCGAGGAGCAGTGGGAGCAGCGCATCAAGGCCGTCACCGGCGACGCGCTGAGCACGAGCCAGCGCTCGCTGCTCGACATGACCGACGCGAAGCTGAAGCCGATCAAGGAGACGCTCGAGAAGTTCGAGGCGCAGACAAGGCAGCTCGAGGAGAAGCGCCTGAAGGAGGTCAGCGCGGTCGGCCGGCAGCTGCAGGACGTCGTCGCCGCGCAGGAGAAGCTGCGCACGGAGACCGGCAACCTCGTCACCGCGCTGCGCGCGCCACACGTGCGCGGCAGCTGGGGCGAGATGCAGCTGAAGCGCGTCGTCGAGCTCGCGGGGATGCTCGACTACTGCGACTTCCGCACCCAGGAGTCCACGCGCGACGACGAAGGCAAGCTCCTCCGCCCCGACCTCGTTGTGCGCCTGCCGGGAGACAAGACGATCATCGTCGACTCGAAGGTGCCGATCGAGGCGTACCTCGACGCGGTCAACTGCGACGACGTCGAGCAGAAGCGCGCGCACCTGCAGCGCCACGCGGCGCAGATGCGCGACCACATCGGCAAGCTCGCGCGCAAGCAGTACTGGCGGCAGTTCGACTCGCCGGAGTTCGTCGTGATGTTCGTCGACGAAGGCCTCTATCGCGCCGCGCTCGACGCGGACGGCTCACTGCTCGAGGCGGGTGCCGAGAGCGGCGTCATCATCGCCTCGCCGGCAACGCTGATCGGCCTGCTGCGCACGGTCGCACACGGCTGGCAGCAGGAGCGCGTCGCCGAGAACGCGCGGCAGATCGCGGAGCTCGGCCGTGAGCTCTACGAGCGGCTCGGCGTCTTCGCCGGTCACTTCGCGAAGCTCGGCCGCAGCCTCGACACCGCGGTAGGCTCGTTCAACCAGGCGGTCAGCTCGTTCGAGACGCGGCTGCTCGTCACCGCGCGCAAGTTCCCGGAGCGCGGTGTCGGCTCCGAGCAGCCGAACGAGGTGCTGCAGATCGAACGCAAGCCGACGGTCGTCAGCGCACCGGAGCTCGTCGCGCTGCCGTCCGCCGAGTCCGACGCGGCTTAGTAGCGGAGCAGCGCGCCGATCTCCTCGTCGCCGAGCGCGCCGCTTCCGACCTTCACCGCCTGGCCGCCGTTCGCGAGCGTATGGCGGATCGCGATGTCGACGCCGTCCTCTTTCTTGACCAGCGCGAGATCGTCGATCGGGCACGTGCCGTCGTCGACGAACGCGCGGCGGCACTCCGGGCACTGGTAGACGGCGCGGTTCGCGCCCTGCGTGACGAGCAGCAACTCGACGCGCGTGTCTGCGGCCGCATCGAGCGTCGGCTGCCAGCCGGCCGACGCGCGAGCGCCGCGGCCGAGCTCTTCCTCGTACCGCTCGAGCGCTTCCTGCACACGGCGCGCGTCTGCCTCGTCGAGCACGGGGCGCACGACCTCGAGCAAGTCGGCGGGCCCGGCATGCGCCTCGGCGCTCGCCCACCCGACGATCGACTCGCTCGCGTCCTGGGAAAGCGCGGACGCGAAGTCGCTGCGCATCTCCTCCGCCGCGACGACGACCAGCTGCAGCTGGCTCACGCCGCGCGCGCGCTTCTCGATCGCCTCCCCGACCGTCTTCAGGTGCTGCTGCACGAGGTTGTCGATGTGCCGCTGATAGCGCGCCTGCGCCCAGCCTCCCTGCGTGTGCTGGCCGGGCTGCTCCTCGGACTCGTCGATGACCTCCTCGAGCCGGCCGCCGCGGAGGCTGTAGACCCGGCCTTGCTCGCGGGACACGACGGCCACGAAGGTCTCGACCTCGCCGGCGTCGCCGACGAGCGGCGAGATCAGCAGGTCGTCTCCGACGTACACCGCGTCCTCGACCGGGGTCGGGAGCGGGACGACGAGAAAGAAGTTGTCGGCGGTGGAGCTGAACACCGCAAGGCCCTGCACGCCGTCGCGGTCGAAGTCGTTCTCCCACCAGGACGTGATCCGCTCCGCGTCGCCTCCCTCGCCGGCCTTCTCGGCCTCGCTGAGGCGCGCGCGGAAGCGGGTGTCGACGTCCGACGGCGTCGGCGCGACGGAGGGATCGAGGTTCAGGTACATGCTGAGCGCGCCGCCGCCGGACGAGCGGAACGAGGCGAGGTCGCGAAGGACGCTGTTGGTGACGGTGAGTGACATGAGCCGGTCATAACCGCTCCAGCCGGTTCTGATTCCTCCGCCGCTGCCGGGAACGTCCAGCCGCCTCCCAGCGTTTACTACGGTGGTACACAGAACTTCGAGAGGAGCACCTTGAGCACTTCCAACGTCCGGGAACTGATCATCATCGGCGGTGGCCCCGCCGGGTACACGGCTGCGCTCTATGCGGCGCGCGCCGATCTGGAGCCGCTGGTCATCGAGGGGTTCGCCTGGGGCGGCCAGCTCATGATCACGAGCGACGTCGAGAACTACCCAGGCTACCCGGACACCGTCACCGGGCCGGAGATGATGAACGACTTCCGCCGCCAGTCAGAGCGCTTCGGCGCGGAGTTCCTGACCGACGACGTGACCAAGGTCGACTTCTCCGAGCAGCCGTTCCGCGTGTGGGTCGGCGACGACGAATACGCGGCGCGCTCGGTGATCGTCGCGACCGGCGCGAGCGCCCGCTTCCTCGGCATCCCGTCGGAGGAGAAGCACAAGGGCCGCGGCGTGTCGGCATGCGCGACGTGCGACGCAGCGTTCTTCCGTGAGAAGGACGTTTACGTCGTCGGCGGCGGCGACTCCGCATTCGAAGAGGCGCTCTTCCTGACGAAGTTCGCGACACGCGTTCACCTCGTGCACCGCCGTGACGAGTTCCGCGCGTCGAAGATCATGGTCGACCGCGCCGAGCGCAACGAGAAGATGGACTTCGTGCTGAACGCGGTCGTCGACGAGATCATCGGCGACGTCAAGGTCGAGGCGCTGCGTCTGCGCAGCACGGTCAACGACGAGACGTGGGAAGTGCCGGCGGACGGGCTGTTCGTCGCGATCGGACACGACCCGAACACGGCCCTCTTCGTCGACCAGCTCGACCACGACGACCAGGGCTACCTCGTCACGAAGCCGGACACGACCGAGACGAACATCCCGGGCGTGTTCGCGGCAGGCGAC
>DASZBP010000191.1:0-9947 GCA_035943915.1 Gaiellaceae bacterium
ACGAGTATGCGTTCGGGGGCAGCGAAGAGATTGTCGGGCGCGCGCTCAAGGGACGGCGCGACGACGTGGTGCTCGCCACCAAGTTCAACCATCAGATGCGGCCCGGCCTGAACACGCTGGGGAACTCGCGCCGGTGGATCATGACCGCCGTCGAAGACAGCCTGCGCAGGCTGGGCACCGACTACATCGACCTCTACCAGGCGCACCGCCCCGACCCGAGCACCGACATCGACGAGACGCTCGGCGCGTTGTCCGACCTGATGCACCAGGGCAAGGTGCGCGCGATCGGCACCTCCGCGTTTCCGGCGGAGCAGCTGGTCGAGGCGCAGTGGGTGTCGGAGCGGCGCGGGCGCGAGCGCTTCGCGACGGAGCAGCTCGCCTACTCGATCCTCTCGCGCCAGGCCGAGGCTGCAGTGCTGCCGACGGCCGAGAAATACGCGATCGCCGTGCTCGTGTTCAGCCCGCTCAACGGCGGCTGGCTGGCCGGCAAGTACAAGCGCGGCGAGGCGGCGGCTCCCGGCTCGCGCGCTGCGCGTCACCCGGACTACTTCGATCACGGGCACGCGGCGATCGCGGAGCGGAAGTTCGACGCAGTCGAGCAGATCGAGGCGCTCGCGGGCGAGGCAGGCCTCAGCCTGCTGCAACTCGCGCTCGGGTTCGTCGTCGCGCATCCCGCCGTGACATCGGCGATCATCGGGCCGCGGACCTACGAGCAGCTCGAGCAGCAGCTCGACGCAGCCGACGTGACGCTCACGAGCGACGTGCTCGACCGCATCGACGAGATCGTGCGGCCCGGTTTGAACATCAACCCCGACGATGTCGGGTGGACGCCGCCTTCCCTGCGCGAAGCGCATTTGCGGCGTCGGAAAGGGGTCGTCTGATGGCGCACAACGGCGTAGGCGTGTCCGACTTCGTAAAGGAGCGGCTGATCGGCATTCGCGGCAACCTGAGGATCTTCAAGGATCTCAAGCCCGACAAGACAGCACTCGTGATCATCGACATGCAGAACGCGTTCCTCGACCCGAAGGGGCCGATCCCGGTCGCGTCCGCGCAGGAGATCGTCGAGCCGATCAACCGCGCTGCGCAGGGCTGTCGCGAGCTTGGCGTGCCGGTCATCTGGATCCGCTCGCACCATCCGAAGAACGGCGGCGACTGGCGCCATTTCTTCGACCACTTCGTGCGGCCGGACCGCGCGGAGGCGGCTGCGGCGCATCTGTCCGCCGACGCGTGGGGCTCGCAGTTCTACTCCGAGATGGACGTCCAGGAGTCGGACTACATCGTGATCAAGAACCGGTACTCGTGCTTCGTGCCCGGATCGTCGAGCCTCGAGCGCCTGCTGCGCAGCATGGGGCGCGACACGATCGTGCTTGCCGGGACGAAGACGAACATCTGCGTCGAGTCCACCGCGCGTGACGGGATGATGATCGACTTCCGCGTTGTCGTCCTCAGCGATGCGACGTCGACGCTCAGCGACCAGGAGCATCAGGCATCGCTCAACGTCCTGATCCAGGAGTTCGCCGACATCCTGAGCGTCGACGATGTGCTCGGCGAGTTGAAGGCCAACGCTTGATCGACTCGCCTTCGGCCGGCGGCACACGGCTCGACCCGGTCACACTCGAGATCCTCAGCTCGCGGCTTGCAGCCGTGAACGACGAGGCCGCTGCAACGATGCGTCTCGTCTCGGGCTCGCCTGTCGCGAACGAGGCGTACGACATGAACGTCGGCCTGATGAACGCCGAGGGCGACTGCATCGCGATCGGCGTGTACATCTCGATTCACGCGTTGTCGCTGAGCGCGACGGTCAAGGACATCCAGCGCGAGTTCTCGGAGAACCCGGGGATCGCGCCGGGCGACGTCTTCATGTGCAACGACCCGTACGTCGGTGCCTGCCACCAGATGGACATCACCGTCGTTGCCCCGATCTTCGTCGGCGACGAGCTGCTCGGCTGGACGGGATCGACGGTGCACCAGATCGACCTTGGCGGGCCGGTGGAAGGGCAGGTGCAGATCGGCGCGACGTCGATCTGGGGCGAGCAGCCGATCTTCCCGCCGCTGAAGATCGTGGACCGCGGTGTGCTGTGCGCTGACGTCGAGCGCGCATACCTGCGCCGCACGCGGCTACCAGATCTCACCGCGCTCGACCTGAAGGCGATGATCGCCGGCTGCAACGTCGCTGTGGAGCGCGTGCAGGAGCTTGCCGAGCGCTACGGCCGCGAGACGGTCGCTGCTGCGATCGAGGACGTCACCGACGTGACCGAAGCGCGGTTCCGCGCGCGGTTGCGCGAGCTCCCCGACGGGACGTGGACGCACCGCGGTTACATCGAGTACGACACGGTCTATCCGGTCGTCGTCTCGATGACGAAGAGCGGCGACCAGCTCACCTTCGACTTCAGCGAGTCGGCAGACCAGGCCGGTGCGGTGATCAACTGCACGCGGCCGGCATGCGTCGGCGCGACGATCGCCGCTGTCCTTCCGTATCTGTGCTTCGACATGCCGTGGTCGCCGGCGGGCCTGCAGCGCGCGATCGAGGTCGTGACGCGCGAGGGCTCCGTCGTGCACGCGGCCTGGCCTGCCGGAGTGTCGAAGGCGACGACGACCGGCAGCTTCATGGCGACTATCAGCTCGAGTGTCTGCCTCGCGAAGCTGCTCGCCGCGAGCGACGTCCACCGTGAGCAGTTCATGGCGACGTGGATGGGCGGCCTCTTCGTCGAGGACGTGTTCGGGATCGACCAGCGTGGCGAGTTCTTCGGCGCGGCGTTCCTCGACGCGATGGCCGGAGGCTCGGGCGCGCGCTCGTATGCGGACGGCCTGGACGCCGGCGGCTTCCTCGACTCGCCGTCGTCGATCATCGCCAACGTCGAGGACTACGAGTACAGCTATCCGGTGCTCTACCTCTACCGGCGGATCCAGTCCGACACCGGCGGGGCCGGCCGGTATCGCGGAGGCGCGACGGTGAGCATGTGTTACGTGCCGCACGACGTCGACGAAATCCCGGTGAAGATCATGCACGCGATCGGGACGCTGCAGCCGGGGTCGACCGGCATCGCGGGCGGGTACCCGTCGTGCACCAACCAGTTCGTGATCAAGCGCGACACGAACGTGCGCGATCTCTTTGCAGCCGGGACGCTTCCCGGCGACCTGGAGGAGATCGACGGCAGGCTCGAGATGTACGAGGACAGCATCGTGCGCACGTCACAGGGCCGCAACGACGTCTACCGCATCGTCGCGATGGGCGGCGCCGGCTACGGCGACCCGCTCGATCGCGAGCCGGAGCGCGTGCTCGCCGACGTGATCTCGGGTGTCGTCACGGTCGAGCATGCGCGCGAGCGATACGGCGTCGTGGTCGCAGCCGCCGGCGTCGACGACGCGGCGACGGCGAGCTGTCGCGAGACGATTCGCGCCGAGCGGCTGGCGCAAGCGGTCCCGGCTTCGGAGCTCGGGCTGTGAGCAAGGTCATCGCGATCGACAGTGGCGGGACGTTCACCGACTGCGTCGTGCTCGACGAGCACGGCCGTGTGCACGTCGGCAAGGCGCCGTCGACGCCAGGCGACTTCTCGACGGGCGTGATCGACTCGGTCGCGAGCGCGGCCATGGCAATCGGCACGACGCTCGACGACCTGATTGCGGAGAGCGACCTCTTCATCCTCGGGACCACCGCGGCGACGAACGCGCTGCTCACGCGCAGAGGTGCGCGCGTCGGGCTGATCACGACGAAGGGGCACGAGGACGCGCTGATCGTCGGTCGCACGATCCAGAAGGCAGCAGGGCTGAACACCGCCGAGCTGACGAATCTCGCGCGGCTCGAGAAGGCGGAGCCGATCGTCCCGCGCCATCTGATTCGCGGCGTGACGGAGCGGCTCGACTACAAGGGCGCCGAGATCGTCCCACTGAACCTCGACGAGACGCGGCGGGCGATCGCGGAGCTCGTCGAAGCCGGCGTCGAGGCGATCGCCGTGTCGTTCCTCTGGAGCTTCATCGACCCGTCGCACGAGCGCGCGGTGGTCGAGCTGATCCGCAACGAGCATCCGCACCTCGACATCTCCGCCTCGCACGAGGTGGCGCCGGTGATCAAGGAGTACGAGCGCGGTGCGACGACGATGCTGAACGCGTACCTGAGCAAGACGACCGACCGCTCGATCTCGGCGCTCGAGGAGCGTCTCGCGGGCCACGGGCTGCGCCGCCCGCCGCTCGTCATGCAGTCGTCGGGCGGCGTGACGTCGACCGCGAAGGCGAAGGGACACGCGATCAGGCTCGTCGCATCCGGGCCGGCGGGAGGCGTCGTCGGCGCGGCTGCCCTCGGGCAGGCGCTCGGCTTCCCGAACGTCATCACGACGGACGTGGGCGGCACGAGCTTCGACGTGGGGCTCGTCGTAGACGGCGACCCGCTCGTCAACACGCGCCCCGTGTTCGGGAAGTACCACACGGTGCTTCCGGTCACGGACGTCGCGTCGATCGGCGCGGGCGGCGGGAGCATCGCGTGGATCGAGCCTGCGACCGGGCAGCTGAAGGTCGGCCCGCAGAGCGCAGGCGCGGTCCCGGGGCCGGCATGTTACGGCGCCGGTGGCGAGCAGCCGACCGTCACCGACGCGAACGTGGTGCTCGGGCGCGTCAATCCGGAGGCGTTCCTCGGAGGCACCCGGCCGCTCGACCCGGAGCTCGCCGAGCGCGCGATCGCCGAGAAGATCGCCGGGCCTCTCGGGCTCTCCGTGACGGAGGCGGCGCTCGGCATCGTCGAGATCCTCGACGCGAAGATGGCCGACCTCGTGCGGCGCGAGACGATCGGCCGCGGCTATGACCCGGCCGACTTCGCGCTCTTCGCATTCGGCGGCGCCGGGCCGCTGCACGTCGTCGCGTACGGGCGAGACGTCGGCGTGAAGGCGATCGTCGTGCCCGCGAACGCATCGGTGTTCTCGGCGTTCGGCATCGCCGGTGCGGATGTCGTCGCGGTTGCGCAAACGAGCGACCCGATGATCGCCCCCTTCGACATCGACCGTCTGAACGCGATCTACGAGCGGCTCGAGGCCGACGTGACCGCCGACCTGGAGGGCGACAGCATCGCCCCCGGCGACGCGACGCTTCTGCGCGAGATCGAGCTGCGCTACCGCGGGCAGGTGCACGAGGTTCGCGTCCCGGTCCCGCAGGGCCGCCTCGAGGCAGGTGACATCGACGGGCTGATCGCCGAGTTCGAGGCTCGCTATACGCGGCGCTACGGGCGCGGCACCGTCCACACGCGCGCAGGCATCGAGGCGCGCACGTACTCCGTGCGCGGCGTCGGCGCCCTGCGCAAGCCGGAGCTCGCGTCCGACACCGCCGGCGATGCGGACGCCGGCGAGGCGCGGATCGGCGAACGCGATGTCGTCTTCCGCGAGCCGTCCGGGGCGACCGGGATCTACCGCTGGGAGAAGCTCCGCGCGGGGCACGTCGTCAGCGGCCCGGCAATCATCGAAGGAGAGCTGACGAGCGCGCTCGTCCCGCCGGACTACTGGGCGCGGGTGGACGGCCTCGGCAACCTGATCCTCGCGGGAGACAGGACATGACGGCGATCAACGAGACCCTGTCGATCGAGAGCGGCACTATCCATTGCCGCTGCGGACACGCATTCGGGCCTGCGGACGAGAACTACAAGCTGCAGACGGTCGTGCGCGAGGGGCCTGTGCAGAACGCCGGGCCCTGGGTCGACCCGCACAACATGGGCAAGGATCTCTTCGTCGCCCGGGAGTACTTCTGCCCGGGCTGCGCGACGCTGCTCGACGTCGAGATCGCCCTGCGCGGCGAGCCGATCCTCTGGGACGTCCGGTTAGCTCAGCCCGAGTAGCCTCGCCGCGTTGCCACCGAGGTCGGCGCCGTGCTCGCGCGCGAATGCGAGCTGCTCGTCGACGGGGAAGAACGGGTAGTCGCTCGCGAACATCACGTGGCCGTCGGCGAAGAACCTGTCGGCGAACGCGAGCGTGTTCGCGTCCTGCGCGACGGTGTCGGTGTAGAAGCCGCGCAGCTGCTCGCTCGGCAGCGGGTCGAGGCGCCGTCCCAGTGAGTACGGCTTCTCGTGCGACGCGTCGATGCGGCCCGCGAGGTAGGGCAGCGTCCCGCCGCAGTGCGGCAGCACGATCTTCAGCCCGGGGCTGTCCGCGACGATGCCGCTGAGCACCAGCCGCAGCGCCGCGAGGCTCGTGTCGAACAGGAACCCGACGAGGTACTCGAGGCCGTAGTCGCGGAGCTTCGGCTCGAGGAGCGTCGTGGTGGGATGGATGAAGAGTGGTACGCCGAGCTCCGCCATGCGCGCGTAGACGGGGAGGCACCGGTCCGAGTCGACCGGCGCGCCGTTGATGTTCGAGTGGATGAGCGCGCCGCGCAGCCCGAGGTGCACGACCGCATCGTCGAGCGCCGCGAGTGCGGCGTCGGTGTCCTGCCAGGGAATCGTCGCGAGGCCGTAGAAGCGCCCGGCGTGCGCCTTCTCGGCGGCTGCGCGCTCCGCGTTCACCGCGTGCGCGACTTCGACGGCGCGCTTCGGCTCGAGGCGGTCGACGTCGCCGAACGACCCGGAGCTGGAGACGATCGTGTCGACCCCAGCCGTCGCGAACATCTCGAGCTGCGTCTCGAGGTCGGTGAAGCGCGGCCCCCACGGCACGAACCGCCCGGGCGCCACCTCGAACGCGTAGCCGTCGGCGTCGCGGCGGCAGCGCGGGTACTCGTCGATGTCGAGCAGCGCGTCGAGAAGCGTCGGCGAGAACCAGTGGCACTGTGCGTCCACGATCACGACGCGAGGTTAATGTACGGAGCGTGACGGCGATCGACCCGCAGGCGGCGGCGGATGTGCTCGCGCGCATCGACGAGTCAGAGCTCGTCGACCTCGTGCTCCATCTCGCGAACATCGAGAGCCCCGCGGGCGAAGAGGGCCCCGTCGGTCACGCGATTCACGACTGGCTGCAGGACGAGGGCTTCAAGCCGAAGCGCATCGGCATGTTCGAAGACCGGTTCAACGTCTTCGCGGAGCTGCCAGGCAAGGGTCGCGGGCCGTCGCTTGCATTCAACGCGCACATGGACACGTCCGTCGGGCGCGACTTCCACCTGATCATGCGCGACCCGAACCGCGCGGACTTCCACACCGGCTGGGTCGACGGCGACCTGCTCGTCGGCAACCCGGTCGTGAACGACAAGGGCCCGATGTCCGCGTTCATGATCGCGACGAAGGCGCTGCGCGAAGCGGGCGTGAGTCTCTCGGGCAGCGTCTATCTGAACTGCGTCGCCGGCGAGATCGGCCGCGAGCCCGTCGACGAGTTCCAGGGCAAGCAGTACCTGAGCAAGGACCTCGGCACGCGCTACCTGCTCAACCACTCGCCGCGTCCGACCTACTGCCTGTGCGCCGAGGCGACGAACTTCCGCAAAGGCTGGGTCGAGGCGGGGAAGGCGTTTTACAAGATCACCGTCTTCGGCGGGCCTGCGCTCTACACGCCGTTCGTCACACGGCCCTACACACGCGAGAAGCAGCCGAACGCGATCCTGCGCGCCGTCCCACTGCTCGAGCGGCTCGAGGAATGGGCGCTCGACTACGAGCGCGCGCACACGTACGAGTCGCTCGGCGGCAAGGTCGTCCCGCGCGTCAACATCAGCGCGATCAGGGGCGGCGAGCCGTGGATGATCCTCACCAACCCCGAGGTCTGCATGCTCTACCTCGACATCCGGACCGCGCCCGGCCAGGACGGCGGCGAGATCCGGCACGAGCTGCGCGCGCTGATGGACGAGTGCGGTCTCGAGGGCGAGATCGAGCAGTTCCTGAACCGCAACGGCTACGAGGCGACGGGGATCGAGCCGCTCGCCGGCGCGCTCGACGACGCGCACCGCCGCATCTTCGATGCGGGCTGCGAGATCGCCGACTCGCCCGAGTGCAGCATGTGGCGCGACCACAACGTCTACAACGAGATGGGCATCCCGGCACTGACGTACGGCCCGCCGGGACGCGCAGGCACGGGTGCATATGCGGTTGGCCGCGCGGACCTGGTGAACGCTGCGCGCGTCTACGCGCTTACTGCGCTCGCACTCTGCTCGTAGCCCGGCGCAGCATGACCGCGGCCAGCTCGGCGCGGTACTCCGCCGGAGCATGCAAGCCGCCGGGCGGGTTGATCTCGTCCGCCAGTAAGGCGCAGGCTTCGTCGACCGCCGCTGCGTCGAGCCGTGATCCGAGGAGCGCAGCTTCGGCAGCCGGTGAGCGGACGGGCGTCGACGCGACCGCGCCGAGCCCGACGCGGATCCACGTGCAGACGCCGTCTTCGTCACGAGCGGCGGCGACGCACACCGACGCGAGCGCGAAGTCGCCCGCGCGCTCGCTGAATTCCTCGAACGCGCTGACGGTGCCGGGAGGCGGCGCGGGGAACCGCACCTCGACGATCAGCTCCGTCGGCTCGAGCGCCGTGGTCATCGTGCCGCGGAAGAAGTCGGCTGCCGGCAGCTCTCGCCGGCCGCTGCGGGACTGCACGACGATCGTCGCGTCGAACGTGCACGCAAGCAGCGGGAGCTCGGCGGTCGGGTCGGCGTGTGCGATCGAGCCGCCGATCGTCCCGCGCGTGCGGATCGGCAGGTGCCCGATCAGCGGAAGTGCCTCCGCGAACGCGCGCCACTCGGGGCCGAGGTCGGCCTGCTCCAGCTCGGCGTGTCGCGTCGTGCCGCCGACCGCGAGGCCGTCAGGCCCGTTGCGCACGTAGCGGGTCTCTGCAAGGTCGCTCACGTCCACGAGGTGCGATGGAGTTGCCAGCCTGAACGCCATCAGCGGGATGAGGCTCTGCCCGCCTGCGACCACCTTGGCGTCCTCGCCGAGCAGTCCGAGCGCATGGTCGAGTGACTCTGCGCGCGTGAACTCGAACGGCGCGAGCTTCATCGACGCGCCTCGTCGAGTTCGGCGGCGCGGATCAGCGCGCGCACGGCGCTCGCGCGCAGCGGCAGCGACAGGACTGGCGGCGCGTCGGGCCCGAGCGCATCGGCGACGGCGTTCGCGATCGCCGCATGCGTGCAGATGATCCCGCTGTTGCCGGCGCCTTTGACGCCGAGTGGGTTCGCGGGCTCCGGGTACTCGAACATCAGCGACTCGATCTCGGGCATCTCCGCCATCGTCGGGAGGATGTAGTCCATGAACGTCGCCGCGAGCGGCTGCCCTGTGTCGTCGTATGCGGACTCCTCGAACAGCGCGCCGGCGATGCCCTGCGCGGCTGCGCCGGTGAACTGCCCGTCGACGAGGAGTGGATTGATGGCCCGCCCGACGTCATAGCCGCCCGTGTAGCGGCGCAGCGTGACCTTGCCCGTCGCGCGGTCGACGGAGACGACCGCAACCGCGGCGCAGAAGGAGAGGTGCGTCGGGCCGCCGGGCTCGAAGCGGCCCGTGCCCGTGGCGCCCAGCTCGCCAAGCGTCGCGCTCGCGTCGCCCGCGACCGCGCGGTCGCCGACGATCTCGACGCTCTCCGCGCCCACGCCGAGCCGGTCGGCGGCGAGGCGGCGCGCGTTGTCGCGCATGTCGGCGACGGCAAGGCCGACCGCGCCGGCGCCGAAGATCATCCCGCGGTCGCCGAAGGCGCCTTCACCGTCCTCGACCTCGTCGGTGTCGTGATGCCGAATCGCGATCCGCTCGAGCGGCACGTCGAGCTCGTCGGCGAGCACCTGTGCGAGCGCGGTGCGCAGTCCCTGGCCGACGCTTGCAATGCCGGCGAGCGCGGTGAACGACCCGTCGGGCTCCGCGCTGACGCGCGCCCATTCGAACGAGCCGACGCCGCTCTCGCTCGTCGAGCACGCAACGCCGACACCGATCAGCTCGTCCGGGTCATCGGAGTGCCTGTCGACCTGACCCGCACGCGCGAGCACCGCGTCGAGCTGCGTGTGGTAGTCGCCGGTCCCGAAGCGCAGGACGTCCTCGTCCGAGCTTCCGAAGCGCACGAGGTACGGCAGCTCCGCCGCGGGGATCAGGT
>DASZBP010000192.1:0-12509 GCA_035943915.1 Gaiellaceae bacterium
GAAGCTCTGGCCGCTCGTGCTGGTCCCGCTCGCGCTTGCGTGGTCGTGGCGGCGCGGCCGCGACAACGTGGAGCTCTACGGGATCGCAACCGCGGCAGCGTGGTTCGTGCCGTTCGCGATCATCGCGCCGCACGGAGTATGGGCGAGCATCCACGAGCAGGGCAACCGGCCACTGCAGATCGAGAGCCTCGGCGGCGCCCTCGTGCGCACCTTCTCGTCGCCCAAGCTCGACTTCTCGCACGGCTCGCAGAACGTCGCCGGCTACGGATGGCTCGCGACGCTGCTCGTCGTCGCCACGGCGGTGACGCTCGTCGCGCTGTGGATCTCGTTCGCGCGCGGCCCGATCGACGACGCGCGGTTCCTCCGCTACAGCGCTGCGGTGACGTGCGCGGTGATCGCGTTCGGGAAGGTGCTCTCACCGCAGTACCTCGTGTGGCTGTTGCCGCTCGTCCCGCTCGTTCGCGGACGGCGGGGATATGTGGCGACGGCAGTGCTCGCGGCGGGCCTGCTGCTCACGCAGGGCTACTTCCCGTGGCACTACTGGCCGTACGTGTACGAGGGCAAGCGCGCCGTGGTCGTGCTCGCGCGCGACCTGTCACTTGTCGTGCTGCTCGCAGTCCTCAGCTATCCGGCACGTCGACGCGCAGCGCCTCGCACGACGTAGCGCGGCCTTCGCCGTCGCAGTCGACGATCGCGCCCTCGATGCGCACGCCGCGCGTCGCAGGCTCAAGCCGTACCGGCATCCCGGTGACGAAGCGCTTGATTGCGCCCTCTTCCTCGCTCCCGATCACGGAGTCGTGCGGCCCGGTCATTCCCGCGTCTGTCATCGCCGCCGTGCCGCCTGCGAGCACGCGCGCGTCGCTCGTCTGCACATGCGTATGCGTGCCGATGACGGCGGTCACGCGGCCATCGAGATAGCGCGCAAGCGCGACCTTCTCGCTCGTCGCTTCGGCGTGGAAGTCGACGAACACGAACGGTGTCGAGCGTCGCGCTTCGTCGACGAGACGGTCTGCGGCGACGAACGCGCTCTCGAACGGGTCGAGCGAGAACGAGCCGAGCAGGTTGATCACGGCGACGTTCTCGTGCAGCACGAGACCGACGCCCGGCGTGTTCGGCGACATGTTGGCGGGACGAATGACACGCGTCGCGCCCGAGAGGTACGGCGCGAACCCCTGCTGGCCCCACGTCCAGTTGCCGAGAGTGATGACGTCGGCGCCGCAGGCCAGGAACTTGTCGGCGATCTTCGCGGTGATGCCGCGGCCCGCAGCGGCGTTCTCGCCGTTGACGATGCAGTAGTCGACGCCGAGCTCCTTGCGCAGGCCGGGCAGGTGCATCTCGACGGCGCGCCGGCCGGCGGCGCCGAAGACGTCCGCGAGGAAAAGAATGCGCACTACTGAATCTGCAACGTCGCGCTCGCGTGCACCTCGACGTCGACGTGATTGCCGGCGTCGTTGGTGTAGCGGGCGAGCGCCTGCTTCTCGACGCGCGAGAAGTCGACGACCTGGCCGAGCTTCGAGCCGCCGGCCGTCACGGCGGAGCCGACTGCGAGCTTCGGGTCGACGCGAATGTGCGACACCGTCACGACGAGCGAGGGCGCGCCGCTCGGCTGGATGTCGATGCTCGAGCCGTACGGGCGGCCATTCAGCACGACAGGCGTGACGCCGACGATCGAGCCGTCGACCGGCGAGTACACGTCGGTGCCCGCGACGGCGCCGACTTCGAGCGCGGACGTCGACGGGCCGATGCCGCCGGGCAGCTGGTACCAGCGCGGCCTCGCCGACGAGCCGCCGACGACGGAGTGCAGCACGCGCTTGAGCAGGCCTTCGTTGCGCTGTGCGCCGACAGGCCCGAGCGCGATCGCGCCGTCACTGCCTCCCTGGTAGCCGATCGCGGTGATGCGCGACTGGCTGATCGGCTCCTGGATGCGCAGGTTGCCGACGGTCGCGACGATCTGCGGTGAAGGCGGCCCCGCCGTGATCGGCACGGACGGCGCGACCGGCGGCGCCTGCGGCGCCTGGCCCGACCCGCCGAACGCGGAGAGGAGCACGACGACGCCTACCACGAGGGCGGCGACGGTGAGCAGAGCGAGGCGGCGTCTACGCCGCTCACGCTCCAGGTGCTGGCGGCGTGAGACACGCGCGCGCCGTGGGGCCACCTGGCGCGACATCCGGGGCACGGTAGCCGCTCCGGGTACCGCTTTCAACCGAGGTTCGTCCCAGGATTCGGCCCGATCCAGTGCCAGAGCGCCTTCCTGGGCGAAGGACCAGTCCCAATCGGGTGGTCGAAGCCGAGTGACGACGGCGCTACTGTCTGTCGCGTGAGCGCCTTCGGCCGGCCGCCGCGGCTCGTCGTCCCGCGCTGGGTTCAGCTCGTGGGGCTGCCAATGCTGCTGCTCCTGCTGTGGTGGTTCGCCTCGGCGGCCGCTCACGTGGTGTTCCTGTTCCTGGTGGCGGCGCTGGTCGCGCTGCTCTTCGACCCGGTCGTGCGCGCGCTGCACAAAGTGGTGCGCTTTCCCCGCGGCCTCGCGGTCGCGTTCGTGTACTTCGTGTTTGCGGCGGCGTTGGCCCTGATCATCTTTGGAATCGCGACCGCCGTCGCCACGCAGACGAAGACGGCAGCGACCCGCTTCAACGAGTACTTCACGCATCCTCACGCGCCGTCCGGACAGACGGCTGCGTACTCGGACGTCGATCGACTGCAGCGCTGGTTGAACACGCACCATCTCCGCTCGATCAAGATCGAGGCTCGCGGCCACCGGCTCGTGCATCAGATCCAGCGGCGCGACGTCGGCAAGTACACGCATCGCATCGTCAACTTCGTCGAAGGCGCGGCGATCTCGATCGGCACGACGCTGTTCGAGGTGATCGTGCTGCTCGTCGTATCGATCTACATGCTGCTCGACCTGCATCGCTTCGGACGCTTCCTCGACCGGCGCTTCCCGCCGCGACCGGGCGAGCAGCCACTGCTGATCAGCATGGAGTCGTCGCTCGTGTCGTACGTGCGCGGACAGGTCGCGCTCAGCTTGATCATCGGCACCAGCACCGGTCTTGGTCTCTACCTGCTGGGCATCGCGGGGTTGCTGCCGCACGGACAGCGTTACGCGTTGCTGTTCGGCGCGTGGGTCGCGGTGACCGAGGTGATCCCGTACCTCGGCCCGTGGCTCGGCGCCGTGCCCGCGGTGCTGTACGCGCTCGTCGTGCACCCGCTCTCGGCGCTGTGGGTCGCGCTGCTGTTCCTCGGCATCCAGCAGATCGAAGGGCATGTCGTCGTGCCGAACGTGATGGGCAACGCGCTGCGCCTGCATCCGCTGCTCGTCATCTTCGGGCTCGCGTCCGGCGCTGCGCTCTACGGCCTGCCCGGTGCGCTCGTCGCCCTGCCGGTGCTCGCTGTCGCCCGCGCGATCTGGGAGTTCTTCGTCGACCGCATCCAATTCGAGCCGTGGGACAAGGGAGCGGCCGTCCCGGCCGAGGTCGAACTCGAGCAGACGCGTACCCTTCAACCGTGAGCAGCTTCCCCGTCACGCGCCTCCGCCGCCTGCGCCGCACCGGCGCGTTGCGCGACCTCGTGCGCGAGACGCCGTTGTCGGTCGACGACCTCGTCCAGCCGCTGTTCGTCGCCCCCGAGAGTCTGCCGAACCCGGAGTTGCCCGGACTGTCGCGCCACACCGCCGACGGCGTCGTCTCGGAGTGCGAGGAGCTCGTCCGCCTCGGGCTCAAGGCGGTGATCCTGTTCGGGATCCCCGAGGACAAGGACGAGGAGGGATCGGGCGCGTGGATCGACGACGGCATCGTCCAGCGCGCGCTGCGCGCACTGCGGCCGCGCTTCCCGGAGCTCGTCCTGTTCACCGATGTGTGCCTTTGCGAGTACACGAGCCATGGGCACTGCGGGGTGGTCGATCATGGCGAAGTCGACAACGACGCGTCGCTCGACCTACTCGCGCGCACGGCCGTGTCGCATGTCGAGGCGGGTGCCGACGTCGTCTGCCCGAGCGACATGATGGACGGCCGCGTCGCCGCGATTCGCGAACGTTTGCCGCACACACCGATCGTCGCGTACTCGGCGAAGTACGCGTCCGCGTTCTACGGCCCGTTCCGCGACGTTGCGGGAAGCGCACCTGCGTTCGGCGACCGTCGCGGCTATCAGATGGATCCCGGCAACGTCCGCGAGGCGCTTCGCGAGTGCGAGCTCGACATCGCAGAAGGCGCCGACGTGCTGATGGTGAAGCCCGCGCTGCCGTACCTCGATGTCCTGCGCGCGGTGCGCGACCGGTTCGACCTGCCGCTCGCCGCGTACAACGTGAGCGGTGAGTACGCGATGCTGAAGGCCGCCGCTGCGGCGGGCCATCTCGACGAGCGCGCAGTCGCGATCGAGTCGCTGACGTCGATCCGGCGCGCGGGCGCCGACATCGTCTTCACGTACTGGGCGAAGGAATTCGCCGGTTGGCTCTGACGGAGACGTCGGCGCTCTGGCGCCGAGCGCGAAAGCTGATCCCCGGCGGCGTCAACTCGCCGGTCCGCGCGATGCGCGGCGTCGGCCTCGACGAGCCGCTGTTCGTCGCGCGCGGGCGCGGCGCGCGGCTCGAGACGGTCGACGGGCGCGAGCTGATCGACTGGGTGCAGTCGTGGGGGCCGCTCATCTTCGGGCACGCCGACGAGGAGACCGTCGAAGCGGTGCGCACGGCTGCGCTCGACGGCACGACCTTCGGTGCGGCGACCGAGCGCGAGGTCGAGCTCGCCGCGGAGATCGCGGATGCGATTCCGTCGATCGAGATGGTGCGGCTCGTCTCGTCCGGCACCGAGGCGGCGATGTCCGCGATTCGGCTCGCGCGCGCGTACACCAGCCGCGACCGCATCATCAAGTTCGCCGGCTGCTACCACGGCCACGCCGACGCGTTCCTTGCGAGTGCGGGCTCCGGGCTCGCGACCCTCGGCATCCCGTCGTCGCCCGGCGTGCCGTCGGCGGTGACGGCCGACACGATCGTCGTCGAGTACAACGACATCGACGGTGTCGCAGCGGCGGTCGAGCGTTACGGCGAGGGGCTCGCGGCGATCCTGGTCGAGCCGGTCGCGGGGAACATGGGCTGCGTTCCGCCGCAGCCGGGATTCCTCGAGGCGCTGCGCGCGCTCTGCGACGCGAACGGCTCGTTGCTCGTGTTCGACGAGGTCATCACCGGTTTCCGCGTCGGCCGCGGCGGCGCGCAGGAGCGCTTCGGCGTGATCCCCGACCTGACCATCCTCGGCAAGATCGTCGGCGGCGGCCTCCCGCTCGCCGCTTTCGGCGGGCGCGCCGAGATCATGGAGCGCCTCGCGCCGGCGGGTCACGTCTACCAGGCAGGCACGCTGAGCGGGAACCCGCTCGCGACCGCCGCCGGCCTGTCCGTCCTGCGCCGGCTCGACGCCCAGGTCTACGAGGAGCTCGAGCGCCGCTCGGCACGCCTTGCCGACGGGCTCGCGTCGTTCGGGCGTGTGCAGCGCGTCGGCGCGATGCTCACGCTCTTCGTGGGACGCGAGGACTCGGTCGAACGACTTCTCGAGCTCGACACCGAACGTTTCGCACAGCTGTTCCGCGGCCTGCTCGAGCGCGACGTCTACATCGCGCCGAGCCAGTACGAGTGCTGGTTTCCGTCGCTCGCCCACGGCGACGACGAGATCGACGCGACGATCGAGGCGGTGGTGGATGTCGTCGGTCGCTGACGCGATCGTCGAAGGCGCGCGCAGCGAGAGCGACGTCTGGGCGCGGTCGCTCCGCGCCGAGCCGGACTGGGAGGCGGTGTTCTCACCGCTCGCGCCGGAGACGTTCGCGCTCGGCCTCGAGACCGTCTACGAGGCGTATCTCGTGCACTACGGGAGCGGCCGCCTCTTCGACGCGCCCGACCGCAACGAGGCGGTGCTGCTCGGCGACTACCTCTATGCGCACGGGCTCGTGCGCATCGCTGCCGTCGGCGGCGTCCGCGCAGTCGACGCGATGTCGCAGCTCATCTCCCGATGCGCGGCCCTGCGCGCGGCCGGCGCGGCGGGTGACGCGGACGCATGGATCGATGCGGTGCGGGCACTTGGCGGAGACCCCGGCGACAGCGACATCACGAGCGCCGTCGCGCGGCACACCGCTAGACTCGCGCCGTGATCTTCGACGCCGCCAGTGAGGGCACGCACGTCATCATCGGCATGCTCATCGTCGGGCTGATCTTCCTGACGGTGATCATCCTGGGCGAGCTGACCCACTGGGCGGGCGCGCGGCGCAAAGCGCGCCGCGACGCCCGCCGTCCGTCCTACTAAGCCGCCAGCTTCTCCGCGAGCTGGTGCCGGACGCTCTCGAGCGCGCGGGTGTGCGCTTCGAGCTCGTCGCGGCTCGCGCCGCGCCGGGCGAGGATGCCGCGGACCGCTTCGATGCCTTGCGCTTGCAGCAGCAGGTCGGCGATGCGGTCGTCGAACAGGATCGAGCTCTTCATCAGGCTGCCTCCTTCAGGGCGAGGGGAAGATCCACACGGGGTGCGGCGTGCTCGCGGTGCGGCCGGAGCATGGGTGCGAGTCCGGCCGCGGCAAGGGCGAGCACGGTCAGCACGGCGAAGGCGACATGGTCGCCGTGCACGGTGGCCGCGAGGGACGGGGAATGGCCGGCGACGGTCGAGGCGATGGTGGCCGCGACCGCGAGGCCGATCGCGCCGCCGATCTGGCGGCTGGTGTTGACGAGCCCCGATGCGACGCCGGCGTGCTGCGGGCGCGTACCCGCGAGTGACGCAATCGTCACGGCGACGAAGCTCGTTCCGAGCCCGAGCCCCATGAGCACGAATGAGGGCAGCAGGTCGGTGACGTAGTGCCCGTCGACCGGCAGCCGCAGGTAGAGGGCCTGCGATGCCGTCATCAGCAGCAGCCCGACCCCGAGCACCGGCCGCGCGCCGAAGCTGCCGACGAACCGCTGTGCGAGGTTCGACGTGACCGCAACGCCGACGGCGATTGCCGTGAATGCAGCTCCGGCCTGCATCGCGGAGTAGTGCAGGACCTGCTGGACGTAGAGCGTCAGCAGGAAGAACTGCGCGAAGCCGACGGACGCGATGACCGACGTGATGAACGTGCCGACCCCGAGTGTCGTGCCGCGGAATGCCGCGAGCGGCAGGAGCGGCGACGGCGCGCGGCGCTCGATCGCCAGGAACAGCCCGGCGAGGGCGGCCGATGCGACGAGCGACGAGACGGTGAGGGCGCTCGACCAGCCGTCAGTCGTGGCCTTCGTCAGCGCGAAGACGAGCAGCATCGTCGAGGCGGTGATCGTGGACGCTCCGGCGACGTCGAAGTGGCGGCCGAGGCCGTCGGCCCGGCTCTCCGAGATCATCCGCGGTGCGAGGAGCACGACGGCGATCCCGACCGGGACGTTGATGTAGAAGACCCACGGCCAGTTGAGCGCCGAGGTCAGGAGCCCGCCGAGCAGCACGCCGACGGCGGCGCCGCTGCCCGAGGCCGCGCCCCAGATGCCGAGCGCGCGGTTCCGCTGGGCGCCCTCCGGGAAGCTCGTCATCAGCAGGGAGAGCCCGGCCGGTGCGAAGAGCGCGCCGCCGATGCCCTGCAGGGCCCGGAAGACGATCAGCGTGACGGGCGACCAGGCGATGCCGCACAGCGCAGAGGCGACGGTGAACAGCGCGAGGCCGCCGATGAACAGGCGCCTGCGCCCGAGCAGGTCGGCCAGACGGCCGCCGAGCAGCAGGAACCCGCCGAAGGTCAGGGCGTAGCCGCTGATCACCCACTGGAGGCCGGCGGCAGAGAAATGGAGGTCGGACTTGATCGCGGCGAGCGCGACGTTCACGATCGACATGTCGAGCACGACCATGAATTGCGCGGCGACGATCAGGGTAAGAACGGCCCAGCGCCCCGTGCGGTGGAGTGGTGCAATTGCAGGAAACGTCATCTATCAGTCCTCTCAATCGTGGAACGAGACAACGATAGCACACGGCGACCGTAGGACGCGCTACACTTCAGCCACATGAATGCACCCACCCTGAAACAGCCGACGCGGCCGCCCCGTGAGCTGGTCAAGAGCCCGAGCTTCCTGCTGAAGCGCCTCGGCCTCGCGATCAAGGATCGGACGATGGCCGCGTTCGAGGAGCGCGGGGCCAACCCGTACCAGCACGGCATCCTCTGCTCGCTGTCCGAAAGCCGGGCAGAGACGCAATCGCAGATCGCCGACGCGCTCGGCTACGACCGCAGCTGGCTGGTCGGGCTGCTCGACGAGCTCGAGGCGGAGGGGCTGATCGAGCGCAAGGCCGACCCTGCCGACCGCCGTCGCAACGTGGTGACGCTCAAGCCCGAGGGCGAGGCGCGGCTGCTCGAGTTCCGCGAGTTGACGAAGCAGGTGGAGGACGAGTTCCTCGCGCCGCTCGACAAGGCCGAGCGCCGGCAGCTGCACGAGCTGCTGCTGAAGCTCGCCGAGCATCACGACCCTCGGTACGGCAAGTAACGTCCTGCGGGTGGCCGCCCGCGACCTACGTGAGTGGATCGCGCTCCTGGAGCGCGAGGGGGAGCTCGTGCGCATCGGCGCCGAGGTCGACCCGCACCTCGAGATCACCGAGATCGTCGACCGCGTCGTGCGGGCCGGCGGCCCCGCCCTCCTGTTCGAGCATCCGAAGGGCGCGCAGCACGCGCTGCTGATCAACCAGTTCGGCACGGAGCGCCGCATGTGCATGGCGTTCGGCGTCGACAAGCTCGACGACATCTCGGCGCGCCTGTCGGAAGTGCTCGAGATGCAGCCGCCGGAGGGCCTGGCGGCGAAGGTGCGCGGCCTGAAGACGCTCAAGTCGATTGCCGACTCCCGTCCGAAGACCGTGAAATCAGCGCCGGCGCAGGAGATCGTGCTGCGCGGCGCTGATGTTGATCTCGGCCTGCTGCCCGTGCAGACGTGCTGGCCCGGCGATGCCGCGCCGTTCATCACGCTGCCCGCGGTGATCACACGCGACCCGCGCAACGGCACCCGCAACGTGGGCATGTACCGCATGCAGGTGCTCGGCAAGAACAGCACGGCGATGCACTGGCAGATCCACAAGGACGGCCGCGCCGACTATCTGTTCAGCGACGGGAAGCTCGAGGTGGCGGTCGCGCTCGGGCTCGACCCGATCAGCGCGTACACCGCGAGCGCGCCGCTCCCGAAGCACATCGACGAGTTCATGCTCGCGGGCTTCCTGCGCGGCGCGGCCGTCGAGCTGGTGAAGGGCGTCACCGTCGACCTCGAGGTTCCGGCGCGCGCGGAGATCGTCCTCGAGGGCTATGTCGAGCGCGGCGACCTCACCGAGGAGGGCCCGTTCGGCGATCACACCGGCTACTACACCGCGGCCGAGCCGTTCCCGGTCTTCCATGTCACCGCGATGACGATGAGGCGCGACGCGATCTACCCGTCGATCGTGGTCGGGAAGCCGCCGCAGGAGGACGCGTGGCTCGGGAAGGCGACCGAGCGGATCTTCCTGCCGGCCGTGAAGATGACCGTCCCGGAGATCGTCGACTACGACCTGCCGGTCGCCGGCGCGTTCCACAACCTCGTGATCGTCTCGATCACGAAGTCGTTCCCCGGCCAGGCACTCAAGGTGATGCACGCGATCTGGGGCCTCGGGATGCTCAGCCTGACCAAGGGGATCGTGGTCGTCGACGAGCACGTGGACGTCCACGACTACGAGCAGGTGATGTTCTACGTCGGCGCAAATGTCGACCCGAAGCGGGACGTCGTGATCAGCGAGGGCCCGCTCGACCACCTCGACCACGCCCCCCAGACGCAGTTCGTCGGCGGGAAGATCGGCATCGACGCCACAGCCAAGCTGCCGGAGGAGGGGGCCCGCGAGTGGCCCGAGGAAATCGAGATGAGCAGCGAGATCAAGGCCCTGGTCGACCGCCGCTGGTCCGAGTACGGTCTATGACCGGATCCCCCGGCACAGCGTGGCGATTTCCGGCAGAGTTCGCCACGCCTGTTACGACGTTGACCAGCCCGTGTCGTAACGGCTTGAATTTCAACTGACTCTCGCTTGCAGCCTCACGACGAACACCCGCACGTCCCGGGCCCGAGCCTATGGCCGGTCGGCTTTGCCGTGGGCATCGTCGTCCTGCTGGTCGGCCTGATCATCTCGTGGTTCATCGCGGGCATCGGTGCGTTGGTCGCACTCGCGTTCGGCTTCCTCTGGGTGCGCGACCTCACCGCAGGAACCGCGCTGACCCATGCCGAGGATGTCCCGCCCGAGCGCCCGACCGGCCCGAACCTGCCCGCGCCCGCCGGCGGCCCCGCGATGCCGCATGCCGACCGCTACCCGCGCGCGAAGTTCCTCGAGATCGGCACGCTCGGCCTCGGCGGCGTCATCGGCGGCCTCGTCACCGTCCCGGCGCTCGGCTTCATGGTGATGCCGGCGTTTCTCAAGCAGGGCCAGAAGCCGATCGACATCGGCCCTCTCTCCGACTACCCGGAGGGCAAGTACGTCGTCGCGACGTTCATGACCGACAAGACGCAGGGCGAGGTCTCGCGGCGCACGGCGTACGTCCGGTACAACGGCCCGCTCAAGGGGCAGCCGAGCTTCACGATCCTCTCGAACCACTGCGCGCACCTCGGGTGCCCGGTGCAGCCGAACGGCCCGCTCGACAACAAGGGCACGAAGGAGTTCGGCGACGTCACGCTGATCCCGACCGTCTCGATCGCAGGCTTCGGCTGCCCGTGCCACGGCGGCCAGTACGACCCGGAGGGCAACCGCATCGCCGGCCCGCCGGTGCGCGCGCTCGACCGCTACTCGTACTCGATCCGCAACGGTCGCCTTTTCCTCGGCAAGCCGTACTCCGTGTCGCACGTGGACAACACCGGCGCCGGCGCGATCGTGCACGAGTGGTCGTTCTCGTTCCCGGGCGAGCACGTGAACGGCATCGAGTCCTGGCTCTATCCGATCCAGCCTCCTCACTGATGGCCATGCAGCGGATGACACGCACAGAGCAGCTTCAGGCGACGATCATGTATCCGCTCGACTGGCTCGAGGAGCGGTCCGGCCTCGTCGGCGGCGTGAAGTACTTCCTCTTCCGGAAGGTGCCGGGCGACATCAACTGGTTCCAGACGCTCGGCTCGGCGACGCTCACCGCGTTCCTCGTGCAGGCGTTGACCGGCGTGATCCTCGCGATGTACTACAAGCCGGACCCGAAGGACGCCTACTCGTCGATCCAGCACATCACGAACGACGTGTTCGCCGGCTGGCTCGTGCGCGGCATGCACCGCTGGGGCGCCTCGGTCTTCATCATCCTCATGTTCATGCACATGGGACGCGTGTTCCTGTTCGGCGCCTACAAGTACCCGCGCGAGCTCAACTGGATCATCGGCGTGCTCCTGCTCGCGATGGGCCTCGGCGAAGGGTTCACCGGCTACCTGCTGCCGTGGGATCAGACGGCGTACTGGGCGACGGTCGTCGGCATCAACATCAACGGCTCGGCGCCGTTCCTCGGCCCGTTCCTCGCGCAGTTCCTGCAGGGCGGCACGTACATCAACGCCGATACGCTCTCGCGCTTCTACTCGATCCACATGCTGCTGATCCCGGGCGGGATCATGGCGCTGATCGGGCTGCACCTGTATCTCGTCATCCGGCTCGGCGTGACCAGTCCGCCGTGGTCGAAGGACGCAGCGGGCACCGGCCCGCAAGCCGACCCTGCGGCGAACGGCGCAGGCCGCGCCGGCCTCGTCAACCCGCGCACGCGGAAGGTCGGCAAGTAATGGCCAGCGACCGCCTCGTCGAGCGCCGCCGCGTCTTCCAGCAGTACAAGGCCGACGTCAAGGAGCGCGGGAAGCCGTTCTACCCGTACGCGATGTTCCACGACACACTGATGTCGCTCGTCGTCGTCTGCGTGATCATCGGCTGCGCGTGCGTGTGGAAGTACACGAGCCTGCTCGGCAAGCTCTACGACGCACCGGCCGACCCGGGGACGATCAACTTCGTCCCGCGCCCGGATTGGTACTTCTACTTCCTCTTCTATCTGCTGCGCATCTTCAAGTGGCCGAACACGGTGTTCCTCGGGACGATCGGCATCCCGACGATCTGCCTCGTGCTGCTGCTCGCGATCCCGTTCCTCGACGTGCGGCTCGAGCGCCGGCTGCTCCGCCGCCCGGTCGCCATCGTCGCGTCGATCCTCGTCGTGATCTCGATGGGCGTGCTCACGTACAAGGGCGCGACCGCGAAGGAAGCGCTCGGCTCCGAGCTCGTCGCCCAGGTGCCGAAGTGGGCCGCGAAGGAAGGCTTCAGCAACAACCCGAAGGCGATCGCCGGCGCAAAGCTGTTCGCGGTCTCCGGTTGCCTCAACTGCCACACGTACAACGGTGCAGGCGGCCACAACCTCGGCGCGCCGGAGCTGACCGCCGAAGGCGCGAAGAACAAGGGCACCGACTTCCAGGTGCGCCACCTCACGTGCCCGTCGTGCGTGAACCCCGGGTCGCCAATGCCGTCCTTCGCAGGTCTCGGCACCGCGAACCTGGCAAAGCTCGCAGCCTTCCTGGAAGCCTCCAAGGGCAACCACTAACAC
>DASZBP010000193.1:0-6776 GCA_035943915.1 Gaiellaceae bacterium
TCGAGAAACGGTCGACGATGCCGGTCTGCGTCTCCACCGGCGCCTCGGCGAACGAGGCGAACGCCGACGCTGTGGCTGCCTCGTCGAGCCCACGCGCGACACGGCGCCAGAGCTCGTCGTCGTCCGGCAGGTCGAAGTAGCGCCAACCGTCGCGCTTGCCCTCGTGGAGCTTCTCGTCGATGTACGCGAGCACCGCGACGCGCGGCTCCGCGTCCTGCGCCGTGACGATGTTGCAGAACGCATCGAGTGTTCGCGCCTCCGTGTCGTCGAAGAAGCGGATGGGAGGGACGTTCTCGACACGGTCGAGCACGACGCGACGCGTCACCTCGTCCCAGTGGCCGGCCTCCGTGAGCACGTCGTAGCCGGGATAGCGCCCCGCGTTCTGCGGCGTCGTTCCCATCAGCGCTCGCGCTTGACGATTGCAGCCGCCATGCCGAGCGCGCCGACGAGGCACAGTGAGCCGGGCGCCAGCAGCGGCGGGCCCATCACGAGGTTGTAGTGCGCCTCCTTCAGTCCGCCGGGCCGCTTCCGCACGCCCTGGAGATGCGTGACCATGCCCGCGAGGCCGTCGAGGAAGTAGAGGGCCGACACCGCGGGCAGCGCGGTGCGCGCCGCCTTCTCGGAGACGATCCCGGCGAGGCCCGCCGCGGTGAGCGGCGGCGTCAGCACGAGCGGCGTCCACATCCACTTGTCGCCGAACGAGCCCTTGTAGTGCTCGAAGTAGATCTCCATGCCGAGCGCGGGCGCGGAAAGCGCTGCGGTGACGGCGAGCAGCTTCTGCACGCGTCCCTCGCGGAGGTTGCGGATCAGGCCGCCCATTGCTGCGCCTCCGCGCGCTTGAGCTCGAGGCCGTGCCCCGGGCGTGACCGGTCGGGAACGAGCGCACCGTCGACAGGCTCGAGCACGCCGTCGAACAGCATCGACTCGACGCGAACGTGGTCGTGGAAGTACTCGAGGTGGCGCAGCCGGTCGACGCCGCACAGCGCGTGCGCCGATAGCTGGGGAGCGCAATGCCCCGAGACATCGATGCCGTGCGCAACTGCGAGCCCGTTGACGCGGAGCAGCCCCGTGATCCCGCCGCAGCGCGTGACGTCCGCCTGGAGGCAGTCGACGTTGCCGATCAGGTTGCGGAAGTCGGCCGGCACGTAGGCGTATTCGCCCGCGGCGACTTCGAGCAAACTGCTCTCGCGGACGAGACGCAGGCCGTCGAAGTCGGCGGACGACACCGGTTCCTCGAACCAGCGCGCATCCCACGTCTCGACGTACTCCTTCGCCCAGCGGATCGCTTCCTTCGCGGAGAAGGCGCCGTTCGCGTCGACGTACAGCTCCGCATCGCCGATCGCCTCGCGTGCCGCGTCGAGGCGAGAGGGGTCCTTGGCCGGCTCGCGGCCGAGCTTCATCTTCACGCGCGGAATCCCGTCGCCCACCCAGCCGCCGAGCTGGTCGCGCAGACGCTCGAGCGAGTACGAGCAGAACCCGCCGCTGCCGTAGACCGGCACGCGGTCGTGGACAGAGGGGAGCAGTGTCGTGAGCGCGACGCCATGCAGGCGCGCGCGCAGATCCCACAGCGCGATGTCGACGGCGGAGAGTGCGCACCACGCGATCCCGGGGCGTCCCATGTTGCGGAGCTGCTTGCCGCACTCGAGCCATGTATCGGCCACGTCGTCGGGGTCACGGTCGCGGACGACGTCCGAGAGCTTGTCCTCGACCACGGACGCGGCGGCTTCCGGCGCGTACGTCCAGCCGAGCCCGCGCACGGCGTCCTGTCGTGCCTCGACGAGCACGATCGTCGTCGAGTCCCACTCGAGCGTGCCGTCGGACTCCGGCGCGTCCGTCGGGATCGTGAAGCAGCTGACGTCGAGCGTGACCGTCACCGGCCGGGCAGGAACTCGAGTGCTTTCTGCTTCGCCGACTCGACGATCATCGCGCCGGCGCTCTGGTCGCCGGCCTTGAGCGCGCTCATGAAGGACTTCGCCTGTTCGAGCGTGATGTGCGGCGGCAGCGGCGGTACCTCCGGGTCGGTCACTGCGTCGATGACGAACGGCCGGTCGGCGGCGAACGCCTCGTCCCAGGCCGACTCGATGCGGTCGGGCGACTCGATGCGAACACCGTCGAGGCCGATCAGCTTCGCGAAGTCGGCGTAGTGAACGTCCGGGATGCTCTGCGTGATCGGGTTGCGGGGATCGCCTTCCATCGCGCGCTGCTCCCACGTCACCTGGTTGAGGTCGCGGTTGTTGAGCACGAGCACGATCAGGCGTGGATCCGCCCAGCGGTCGTAGTACTTGGCCGCCGTGATCAGCTCCGCCATCCCGTTCATCTGCATCGCGCCGTCGCCGACGAGCGCGATCACCGGGCGGTTCGGATACGCGAACTTCGCGGCGATCGCGTACGGCACGCCGGGGCCCATCGTCGCGAGCGTTCCCGACAGCGACGCCAGGTGCGTGTGCTTCACCTTGATGTCGCGCGCGTACCAGTTCGCGGACGAGCCCGAATCGGAGCTGATGATCGCGTCATCGGGCAGGTAACGGTTGAGCTCCCAGAAGAGGCGCTGCGGATTGATCGGGTCGGCATCGAGCATCGCCCGCTCCTCCATCAGCTTCCACCAGTGCTCGACGTTCTTCTCGATCCCTTCGCGCCACTTGCGATCGCTCTTGTGCTCGAGCAGCGGCAGCAGCTCTTCGAGCGTCGTCTTCGCGTCGCCGACGAGACCGATCTCCATCGGGTAGCGGATGTTCAGCATGCGGCCGTCGATGTCGATCTGCACGCCGCGTGCCTGGCCTTCTTTCGGCAGGAACTCGGAGTAGGGAAAGGACGAGCCGACCATCAGTAGCGTGTCGCAGCCCTGCATCAGGTCCCAGCTCGGCTTGGTGCCGAGCAGGCCGATCGAGCCGGTGACGAACGGCAGCGCGTCGTCGAGCGCCGTCTTGCCGAGCAGCGCCTTCGCGACGCCCGCGCCGAGCTTGTGTGCGACCGCCTCCACTTCCTCGTGCGCACCGATCGCGCCCTGGCCGACGAGGATTGCGACCTTCTCGCCGGCGTTCAGCACCTCGGCGGCGCGCTTCAGGTCCGCGTCCTGCGGGACGATCCGCGGCTTCGAGTAGCCGGGCGACGAATGGATCGTGCCGTGCTTGTTCGGCGGGGAGGGGACGGCCGGCTTCTCGCCGAGATCGTTCGGGACGATGATGCAGGTGACGCTGCGCTGGTCGAGCGCGATGCGGTGGGCGCGGTCGACGAGGTGCCGCACCTGCGCAGGCTCCGTCGCCATCTCGCAGTACTCGTGCGCGACGTCCTTGAAGAGCGTCTGCAGGTCGACTTCCTGCTGGTAGTGCCCGCCGAGCGCCATCTGCGCCTGCTGCCCGACGATCGCCAGCACCGGCGCGTGGTCGAGCTTCGCGTCGTAGAGCCCATTCAGCAGATGGATCGCCCCAGGCCCGGAGGTGGCGAGGCACACGCCGACTTCGCCGGTGAACTTCGCGTGCGCGCACGCCATGAACGCCGCCATCTCCTCGTGGCGAACCTGGATGAACTCGATCTTGTCCTTCTGCCGCTCGAGGGCGCCGACGATGGCGTTGATGCCGTCGCCCGGGTAGCCGTAGATTCGGCGCACGCCGTTCTCGTGCAGCCGGGTCAACAGGAAGTCGGCGGTGGTCTCGCTCATCTCAACCCTCCGGGATCGTCAGCGGTCGTTGTCTCGGCGCTCGTCCGGTGACGACTCTTCCTGCGGCGCGCCGCCCGGCCCGGACATCGCGACGCCCTCGGCTTCGACGACGTCCGTCGGATCGGCGGTGCGGTAGGTCTCGTCCTGGAGGCCGCCGCGCGGGTCGCCGGCACGATCGAGCGCACCGGGGTCGCCCTGCTGCTTGTTCGCGCGATGGCTTTCGCCCTTGCGCTTCCAGCGTCCGAACATAGGACCCCGATACCCTGCCGAACACGGTTCAACCATTAGGGCTCCGCTACACTGCGGCGCGCCACAGGGCCCATTCGTCTAGTGGCCTAGGACACCGCCCTCTCACGGCGGCGGCACGGGTTCGAATCCCGTATGGGCCTTACAGGGCGGCTCTGATACTCGGGTTTGGCTTAGAACCGTGTGTCAGAGCCGCCGTACGTGTCCCAGATGTACAGGTGGTGCACCACCCGGTGCACACTCGCGGCCACCAGGCGGCCGCGACGTAGAACAGCCCCGCCGCTCTCTAGGGTTACACCGTGTATGAGCCCGATGAATCACCGCTGCTGAATCTCTGGCGAGAGCAGATGGGTGATCGCGAGCGTGTGCCGCTCCACGAAGAGGAGCGGTTTCCGCGGCTGCTCGAGGCGTTCATGCCACCTGGCTTCGGAATGTACGTCGAGCCGGGATCTGAGCTCGTCCGTGAAGGCGCCGGCGTGCGGCTCAGTCTCTCCGCCCGGCTCCAGCCGAGCGCGTTCATGCCCTTTGAGCAGCTGTCTCTTCAGCAGACCGGGCCGCTCCAGCGCTCTTTCAGCACCCAAGAACGGGCTGCCCATCACAAGATCATGCGTCTGCCGGAAAACTGGACGGACCAAGGGCGCGGCCGGGCGGTGGTCATGGAGTCGGCCCGCCTGTACCGCGACATCGGGATCACGACCGTCACGCTCAACGCTGTCGACACCGGCCGCTACGCATGGGCGATGTGTGGGTTCGACTTCGCCGATGACAAGAACCGTGACTACGTCATGAACCGGGTCCAGGTGTTCGCGAACGAGGTGTTGGACATCGGCCTCGACCTGGGCGAGCTTCAGTATCCCTGGGAGATCGCCGCCATTGAGGGGGAGGTCACGCTGGCCGAGATCGCTGCGGCGGGCGGGGAGGAGATCGAGCTCCCGGGCCTTCTTCAGGCCAAAATGGACGCTCCCATGCGGCTTGGCAAGGCCCTTATGCTTTTCAGTGATATATCTGGCTGGGAAGGGGTACTAGACCTCCGCGACGAAGCCCCTGGCTACCAGCAGCTCGTCAACTACACTGTCCCGGAATGACAAGCACAGCGATGTCAGCGACCAAGACGACAGGCCTTGGCACCGACCTTCGGAGCCGGATTCTGAATGCCGTCGGGCACTCGGTCTCGAGCCCGACGACTCAGCGTGCTGTCGACGCGATCAACCTCGCCATTAAGAAGAGCGGCCGTAGACCTGCGACGGTCCGCGGTCGCAACGCTTCGGCGTAGGAATCCCAGCCGCCCCTGATCGAGGCCGCAAGCCTCGGCTTGGTGTGCAACCGTGGTTGAGCTGGCAAGTAGCCGGCGCTAGAGGAGCCCCAGGGCTGCGAGTGGCTAGACGCCGTCTGATCGGGGGCGGCGCTAGCCGCCGAACTGATCGAAGAGCTTCTGAAGCTCCTCAAGTGCTGCGAGTTGGCCCTTGGTTTCTTGAAGATGCGCATAGCGGGTCATGAGCTCGTCCAATCGAGGCCGGAACTGCTCAACGCTCTCGGGCCCCAGGAACTCGAGAAGGATCGCGTTGAACCGGTCCTGGATCGCCTCAGGTGGCAAATCCCCTTTCCGCGCCTCAGCGCCAAGGGCCGACAGCTGCCCACGCATCCGTTCTTTCATCGCAGCACGCTCGGCGCGGAACCGCTGAATCTCCGGGGACTCCATTGAACGAGATCCTAATCGGTGGTTGTGCAAACGGGCCAGGCGGCGATCTGAACGCCTCCGCGGTCGGCTCTCGTCCCGACGCGCCCAGCCCTGCCTCACGCTACGCCTCGAACCCGGTCGAGTCGATTCGCTTCTGCGGCCATGTCCCGCAAGGTCGTCAGCGCTTGGGCGTGGTGTCGGCTGCCGAGCGCGCGGAGCGACGCGCCCGCGAGGTCAGCGTCATCGAGTGTCGCTCCATCGATCGCCTCGAGGTAGCGCACGAGCCATCGGGCTGCCGCGCGTTGATGCCGGGGCGGATCCTTCATCGCGATCAGCGCTGTCAGCTCAAGGAGGTCGGTGAGCGTCGGCCGCGGGATCTCCGCGCGAAGCACTGTCTCGGCGACAAGGAGGTTCCCCCGCTCGATCGCTCGCTTGAAGATGCTCCGTGGGTGGCCCTGTGCGGTCAGTGTTCGACGCTCCTGGGGCCGGAGTCGCGGCGCGACGTCGACAAGCCTAGCTGCACGGTTACAACCCGCCAAGAGCGGTCGCCTCCTCTCGATTCTCAGCCTGCTATTGCCTGCGGCGTAACACGCTCGCGCGGGGCCGGCCGGCTTTGAGTGCCAGCACGCACACGGCGCTCAGCTCTCTCCCGCGAGGGTCTCCCACCCAGTTGGAGCGTAGGTCTGACCTGCAGCGCCCGCGCCGATAGCCAGTACGAAAGTCTCATCCGCAATGGCATTCGAGGACCTTCTGAGCCGCGGATCGTGAACCCAGACAAATGTCCCGGCAGGACCATCGACCTTCTCATCGCCCACTGTGAACTCTGCATGACCGTTCGCGACGAAATAGAGCTCGGGCGCGCCACTCTCAGCCTCGTCATGTTCAGGCACGAGCATCGCTCCGCTCGCGCCTCGATAGCCGTTGACCCCGAAGCTCTCGATTCCGAAGTAGTGACGAATCGGACTCCACCAGCCGGGCCCACGTTGCGAGGTGATCCCGTCGATATGCGCGGTCGCGTAGCCAGACACCACCTGACCTTATCCAACCAAGTCGCGACTAGCTCTTCCGCCCTCGCCGCGAGGACTACAGCCTCCAGGCCAGCCACTCGATGACCGCCGCCGCAGATTCGTCAACCGTTGCTTCACTCGTGTCGAGACACAGAACATCGGCGTCGTCCCATGCTGAGACGAACTC
>DASZBP010000194.1:0-6857 GCA_035943915.1 Gaiellaceae bacterium
GCTTCGACATCTTGGTCTGCGCGCCGCCCTTCGTGAGGTGGACGAGCTGGTAGAGCAGAACCTCGACGCGCTCCGGGTCGTAGCCGAGCATCCGCGCGACCGCGGCGTACCAGTTGCGTGTCCCGTGATGGTCGGCACCGAGCACGTAGATCGCCTTGTCGTAGCAGCGATCGAGCTTGTCGGCGAGGTACACGACGTCGGCCGCGCGATAGGTCGGGGACTTGTCCTCCGACCGCAGCAGCACGCGGTCCTCCTCGTCGCCGTAGTTCGAGGACCGCGCCCACAGCGCGCCGTCCTTCTCGTAGGTGTCGAGCCGCGGCAGGTATTCGGGCAGTCGCTGCTCGAGCTCGCTCTGCTTTGCCCACGCGTCGAAATGGATGCGGAATCGCTCCATCGATGCCTCGATCTCCTTGAGCATCGGGGGAACGGGGTCGCCCTTCAGCGCCGCGAGGTCGCCGATGTACTCGCCGCGGTACCCGTCCTCCGGCGGCTCTTCGCCGCGACGCACTGCGTCCACGGACGCGCGGAAGCGAGCCATCTGCGCACCGGAGTCGTTGTAGTAGTACTCGCGCTCCACGTTGTCGCCGGCGAACGCGAGCAGCCGCGCAACCGAGTCGCCGTACGCGCCGTTGCGCGCGGACGCGACGGTGATCGGGCCGGTGGGGTTCGCGGACACCATCTCGACCTGCACGCGCTCGCCGGCCGAGCCCGCGCCGTACGACGGGTCGACCTCGCGGAGCGCCCCGACGAAGTACGCATCCGCGAGCTGCAGGTTCAGGAACCCGGGACCGGCGACCTCGGCGGACTCCACCTCAGGGAGCTCGGCGATCTTCTCGGCCAGCTCCGCGGCAAGGTCGCGCGGCGGCCGCTTCACGGCCTTCGACGAGCGCAGCGCGACATTCGTCGCGTAGTCGCCGTGCTCCGCGTTGCCGGGCCGCTCGAGGTCGACCTCCGAGCCAGCCAGCTCCGACAGCCTCGCGTTGAGACGCTCGAGCGCGGTCACGGTGCGAACAGCTCCTCGAGCCGCGCGACTTCGTCAGGGGCGCCGAGCCCGAGCACGACGTCACCGGTTTCGATCTGGGTGTCCTTCGACGGTCTGACCTCGAGCGTGCCGTCCGGCTTGCGAATCGCGACGATGTACGCGCCCGTCTTGGTCTGCACGTCGAGGTCGCCGATCGTGTGCCCCGTCGCCTTGCAGGTGTCGAGCACGGTGATCTCCTCGAAGCTCAGGTGAGGCTCGTCGTCCGCGGAGGTCAGCGCGCTCACAAACGCGCTCACCTGCGGCTTCGTCATGAGGTTCGCCATGACGCGCCCGGCCGTCGTGTACGGCGTGACGACGCGATCGGCGCCGGCGAGCTTCAGCTTGCGCTCCGCGTCCGCCGACGAGCCGCGCGCGATGACGGTGATGTCAGGCCGACGCGCCTTGGCGGAAAGCGTGATGTAGAGGTTGTCGGCGTCGTCGTCCGACGCGACGATCAGCCCGCGCGCCCGGTCGAGGCCTGCGCGGATCAGATCGTCGTCGTTGGCTCCGTTCCCGCGGATGAAGAGCGCACCCTCGCGCTCGGCAGCGTCGGTCGCATCGCCGCTGTAGTCCAGGACGACATACGGGACGTTGTTTGCGCGGAACTCCTCCGCCGCGCGGCGGCCGACGCGGCCGTAGCCGCACACGATGATGTGGTCGCGAAGCTGGTCGATCATGCGCTGCCTCTTTCTCGCACGCCGCCCGCCGCCGAGGATCCCGTGCGCGATCTCGTCGAACAGCTGAGCGGCGAAGTACCCGAAGAGTGCCACGCCTGACAGCACGATCAGGATCGTGAGCGCCTCGGCCTTCAACCCGTGGGGCGTCGAGTCGAGACCGGTCAACGACGCGGAGACGATCGTGCGGTACAGGGCTGCATCCCAGCTCTCACCGAGGATCCACATGAAACCCAGCGTCCCGCCTGTGAAAAGGGCGGCTGCACCGGTGATGATCGCGACCGCGTCGCGCTTGGAGAAGCCGTCGGACATGCCGTCCTAGTATCGTCAAGCGCGATGGACGAAGGCCGCGAACGGCAACTCAACATCCATATGGATCCGGAGCAGCTCGCCGGCGTCTACGCCAACTTCGCGAACATCACCTTCTCGGACTACGAGTTCACGCTCACGTTCGCGCGGCTCGACCATGAGATCGAGGAAGGCGACGTCCCCGGTGTCGTCGTCGCCCGCGTCAACATGTCGCAGCAGTTCACGAGCGAGCTACTCGTCGCGCTCCAGGACGCGTGGTCGAAGTACACGACCGTCAAGGGCATCCAAGATCTGCCGGAAACCAACGACCGCTAGCGGCTCCGCGCAGACCAGGCGCGCGTCATCGCTATGCGCTGCATGAGCGTCGGGTGATTCTCGAGCCAGAGGTAGTCCCAGCCGGGCGGGTTCGGCTGCTCGAGGCTCGTGCGCGCGAACTGCTCGAAGAGCCCACGCGCGGCGGCGGGGTCGTGCGTCGCGTTGAGCGCGCGCCAATCCGCCTCCGCCTCGTAGCGGCGTGACACGTAGTTCTGCACCGGCGCGCTCAGCAGCGCGAGCACCGCGAGCGTGAGAAACGCAAGCGGAAGGTTCTCCGGATTCGCGAGCCCGCCGCGTCGGCGCGTCATGAACGCAACGCCGAGCAGTGTCGGCAGCACGACGAGCGCCGACCACCCGATCGCCTTGACGATGTGGCGGCTTCTCACGTGGCCGAGCTCGTGGGCGATCACGACGTCGATCTCCTTCCGACTGATGCGGCCGTCGAGCAGCGTGTCCCATAGCACGACGCGCGTGGCCGGGCCGAACCCGACGGTGAACGCGTTCACCTGGCTCGTCGCGTCGGAGACCGTCTGCACGCGGACGGGCGTGCCGCGCACGTGCTCGACCGCCTCGAGGTGCGCGACGTCAGCCTGCAGCTGCGGATCGCGCAGCGGGTGCGACACGCTCGACTCGATATAGCCGCCCGTGAACGCGAACAGCGCAGCGATCGCCACGATCGCTGCGCCCGACGGGATCCACCACGCGCGCCGGAACCGGCCTGCGAACCCGACGAGGAGAATGACCGAGACGAGGACGGCAATCGCCTGCGGCCCGAGCGAGGTCCACTGCAAGGCGAGCCAGGCGCCGACGTTGAACGGCCCGAGCCCGTAACGGTGCTGCCACCACAGGTCGGCGAGACCGAACGGCAGCGTCACGAACCACAACGTCACGAGGAGGACCATCGCGACGATCACCGACGTTCCGACGCGGCCCAGGCCGATCGCGCGCACACGCCTCGGCATGAGCCACGCGAGCACTGCGAACGTCGCGATGGTCGCGATCTCCTGCGCGAGCCAAAGCACATCGGCGCCGCGCGTGAAGCGCGCGGTTCGCGCGAGCAGCCGCGCCGGGAAGTACTTCCGCTGGTCGAGACCGGACAGGTGGAGATGGGGCACGCTCGTGCGCGCCAGCAGCCACGCGCACACGATCCAGACCGCTACCCCGGCGGCGAGGGCGGCTCCCTCTGCAATCCTCGCTGCCGTGCGCGTCGCAGTCCTCTCAGACATCCACGCCAATCTTCACGCACTGGAGGCTGTCCTTGCGGATATAGACAGCGAGGCGCCGGACGAGGTGTGGTGCCTCGGCGACGTCGTCGGCTACGGACCGCAGCCGAACGAGTGCTGCGCGCTGATCCGCGAGCGGGTCGGGACGGTGCTCTGCGGGAACCACGACCTCGCCGTGATCGGCACCCTCGACCTCGCCGAGTTCAGCGGCGATGCGGCCCGCGCGGCTCGCTGGACGCGGGATGTCCTCAGCGAGGAGAACCGGGCCTGGCTCGCAACCCTCGAGCCGATGGCCACGCGCGAGCGCGCCGAGCTCTTCCACGCCAGCCCACGCGACCCGGTCTGGGATTACGTGCTGAGCGAGCAGGTCGCGCTCCAGAGCCTGCGCATCACCCAGGCGCCGATCGTGCTCGTCGGTCACAGCCACGTCGCCCTCGCGCTCTCGACGTCCGGCTCCGACATCGCGGGCGGCGTTGCGCCGGGCGGCACCGAGGTCGAGACGGCCGGCCGCCGCTGGCTCTTCAACCCCGGCTCCGTGGGCCAGCCACGCGACGGCGACCCGAAGGCGGCATGGCTGCTGGTTGACTTCGTGGACAACCGGGCAGCCTTTCGACGTGTCCCCTACGACATCGACGCCACCCAGTCCGAGATTGGCGCTGCCGGCCTGCCTGACGGTCTTGCTGGCCGTCTCGCTCACGGCCTGTAGCTCCGGCTCGAGCAGCGGGCCGGCGATGGCGCGCGCGGACGCGAAGCCGCTCGCCGCGCTCGCGACACGCATCTCGCACGAGGGCGCGTGCGCGCAGCGACGCGACATCACTCTCCTGCAGCAGCGCACGGTGAGGCTCGTCAACGCGCGGCAGGTCCCCCCGGCGATCCAGGATCCGCTGATGAGCGGCGTCAACGCGCTCGCGGCCGACTCGCCGCCGTGCATTCCCGCGGTGCCTGTCACCACCGTCGTGTCGACGACGACGCCGCCGCCCGCGCCGCGGCCGAGCCACCACCCGAAGCCGCCGAGGCACGGGCACGAGCACGACCACCACGGGCACGGCAAGCACGGAGGTCATGGCGATTGAGCGGCTACCGCGTCGAAGGCGAGCTCGGTCGCGGCGGCATGGCGGTCGTGCATGCCGGGTGGCATGAACAGCTCGACCGGCCCGTCGCGCTGAAGGTGCTCGCCGAGCATCTTGCGGGCGACTCGGAGTTCCGCGCGCGCTTCCTGCGCGAGGCGCGCATCGCCTCGCGACTTCAGCACCCGGCCCTCGTTCGCGTCTACGACATCACCGAGCTCGACGGCCGGCCCGTGATCGTCATGGAGCGCCTCCCCGGCGACACACTCGAAGGCGGGAAGCTCACGCTCCACGAGGCGGCGCAGCTCGCAGACGGGCTCGCGTATGCGCACGCGCAGGGCGTCGTCCATCGCGACCTCAAGCCGGCGAACATCCTGCGCGCCGCGGACGGCGCAGTGAAGATCACGGACTTCGGCATCGCACGTGCGGTCGAGGAGACGATGGTGACGCAGGCGGGCACCGTGCTGGGGACGCTGCGCTACCTCGCGCCCGAGCAGGCCGAGGGCAAGCAGGTCGGCCCGGAGGCCGACGTCTACTCCCTCGGCGTCGTCTTCGACGAGCTGCTCTCCGACAAGCCTCGGGAGCTGATTACGCGGATGCTCGACCGCGATCCCGCGATGCGCCCGACCGCAACGGAGGTCGCTGCGGCGCTACGCGGCGACACGGTTGTCGCGCCGACGCGGGTCATCCGCCGTCCGCGCAACGTCCGCGTGCTTCCGCTCGTGCTCGCGGCTGGCGCGGCCGCAGCGGTCGTCGCCGCACTCGCGATTACGCTGACCAGCGGCCACCATGCGAAGCCAAAGGGTGTGGAGCCCGTGCCGCACTCGACCGATCCCGGCGTGCAGGCGCGCAACCTCGCCGCCTGGCTCGCGCAGTACGCGCGCTAGACGGCTTCGACTGCCGGCTGGTCGCGGAAGGTGATGCCCTCGCGCGCCAACGTGAGCTGCACGTCTTCGCGTGCCTTGAAGATCCGCCACTTCACGGTGGCGAGCGTGATCTCGAGCGAGTCGGCGATCTCGTTGTACGAGAGCCCGACGACGTCGCGGAGGAGCAGCGCCATCTTCAGGTCGACGTTGAGTGCGTCGATCGCGCGCCAGAGCGCGTCGATCTCCTCGATCCGCTCGGCCGGCTGGTCCATCGCCTCGAGCGGCGGGATGTCGTCGAGCGTGACCGGCGTCATCGGCCGCCGCTCACGTGCGCGGAGCTCGTCGAGCACGCGGTTCTTCGTCACCTGGAACAGCCACGTCGTGAACTTGCAGCGCAGCGAGAAGCGAGGCAGCCCCTGGAAGACGCGGAGGAACACTTCCTGCGTCAGGTCCTCGGCAAGCGCGCGATCACCGTTGGTCAAGCGAAGCACGTAGTTGTAGACCGGCGTCTCGTACGACCGCACGATGATGGCGAACGCCCGCTGATCTCCACGCTGGGCCTTGCGGAGGATCGCCATATCCGGCTGTGGGAGCGCCAAGGGACGCGGAGTATAGCGCCGCTCTCCGGCGGAATACGAGGCCGCCCCAAGATCTTTACGACTTACAAATGAGGGACGTACCCGTCATGACAGCGGGCTTGTCGAGCCCGAGCAGACCCAGCACCGTCGGAGCCAGGTCGGCGATCTCGCCGACGTCCCGCAACGCGAGGCCCGGAGCCGTGAGGACGAACGGGACCGGGTTGGTGGTATGCGCAGTGTGCGGGCTGACGCCGTCGGTCTCGAGCATCTTCTCCGCGTTCCCGTGGTCGGCCGTGACGAGGCAGACGCCGCCGAGCGCCGTGACCCGCTCCACGACCCGGCCGAGGCAGCGGTCGGCGGTCTCGCACGCCTCGATCACCGCCGGGACGACGCCGGTATGCCCGACCATGTCCGGATTGGCGAAGTTGATCACCGCGAACGAGAAGCTCTCGTCGATCGTCGTCACGAATCGGTCCGTAACCTCCGCAGCGGACATCTCGGGCTTCTCGTCGTAGCCGGCGACGTCGCGCGGGCTCGGCACGAGGATCCGCTCCTCCCCGTCCCACGGCTCCTCGCGGCCGCCGTTGAAGAAGTACGTGACGTGGGCGTACTTCTCCGTCTCGGCGACGTGGAGCTGTTTGCGGTGATGAGTGGCGAGCACCTCGGCGAGCGTGTCGACGATCTCCTGCTCCGTGAACGCGACCGGCGTCTGCAGATCCTCCGCGTAGCGCGTCATCGTGGTGACGTCGAACCCGCCGTCGAGCAGAATGTGCGTGAGCTGGCGGCCTCTGTCCGGACGGAAGT
>DASZBP010000195.1:0-2848 GCA_035943915.1 Gaiellaceae bacterium
GCAGGGCGACGCTGCCCGACGCGATGAAGATGATCGTCTGCACGACCGCCGCGACCGTAAGAACCACGAGGCTGATTGAGACAGTCTTGACGCCGTCGCGCGACCGGAGGATCGACCGATCTACGAGCCCGTGCGAATGGCCGTCCTCTCCGCGTCCGTGCTCGTGCCCGTCGTGGGCTTGATCGTGGTGATGGGAGTCGCGAGCCGTTTGCTTGAGGCCGGCACGAGCCTCGTGCTCGTGCTCATCGTGCTCGCACAGAACGGCACCAGAGCTATCGCGGCGGTGGCTCACGTGGTCACCGTACCGGGCCGCACGGAGGGTCAAACTCGCCCGCAGAAGGGGGCGTGAATCGAGATTCGTTGCGTGCGCCAGCGTTCGGATGAGGCTGACGCGACTTGAGGGTCGCCTCCGTACGGCCGCCATCGTTCCGTCCCGGCTGCGACCCTCCGGTAGAAGGCGCTCGCCCTCCCTGGAGTGATCGCCCTCAACCCCAGGGTGCCTCTTCGCGCCCCGGCGAAACACCAACCGAGCATCGTTAAGCCCCTCTGGTCGCCAGCTACCGATGCGTTGTCCGCCTTCGGTCTTTGCCCCGGCAAACGCGGTGCAGTGGATCCCACCAAATTAGGTGGAACGTGCCGTCATAAAGCAGCCCCCACACTCGCTTCCCATCCGGGAAGCGGAGCTCGTAGAGGCGCTCGTCCGCCAGCTCGAGTTCTTCTAGTCGAGCACGTGCTTCACGACGGATGCTGTCGAACGGGATGCTCTTGATCCGCTCCTCGCTTCGCAAAAGGCGTAGGGGGCGCTCTTCGAACTCGATTAGGTCGCGCTTGAGGTCATTGACGTGCTCGCTGAGCAACGATCTCCATCCACAGTACCCAGCGGCCACATCGTCGCACTCCGGAAGACCGACCAGGTCGAGACTCGTCATGCGCCACGTGAGCACCTGATCGCTGTCGCTTCGGACAGGATCTGCGATCGGCTGCTTGGTGGCCGCACCGACCTTGCCCTTGACCTTCGGGATGTTGCGGATTCTAGAGCGAGCCGTAGTAGTCGGCCATCATCGCGGGGGTAATCTCGCGCCCGCTCCGCGCGCCGGGACTGACGCCTTCGCGTGCCTCGTTCCAGGGGCGTTCCTGATGCGTCAGGTCACTAAGCCACTTGCCTGTTCTCTCGCCGTAGAACTTGAGCACCGAGTCGATCGTCGACCGTTCACGAGTGGTGAGGTTTGTCACCTTTCCCTGAGGCCAGGACGAGACCGTGTACTCGCCACGATGATGGTCGTAAAGGCTGCGGACCACAGGACCGTTCGCCCACGCCTCAATGCGTTCGTCGAAGAGCGCCTCGTCTTCCCAGACAAGATGCCACGCCTGCGAGTAGTAGACAAGCTTCTGGAGCTTCCAAGTCGTCATCTCACCCTGCACACGCAGGATGTAACGAGCCACGTCATGCGCGGTTGCCATAGAAACCAGGATAGTACGCCGCTCAGATGGGCCAGGATGGAAATGCAGCGTGTTTCGCAAAAAGCTAGGTCGGGGGTCAAAAGTGCGGCTGTGCGGTGTACCCGGGTTTGGTTCATTAGCGACTAGGTCCGACGCCTGCGGCTACTGAGCGGCCAGCGCCGCGGACGTCGAGCTACTTGACAGCGCGCAGGAACCGCTCGTCATCGTCATCCGGCGACGGCGACTCGGTCTCCGCGTTCCCGGCAGGCGCCGGCATCTCCCACTGCAACCTGCGCCGCCCCATCGGAGACAACCCATACCGATCCTCCAACTGGCGAATCTCGCCCAACAGGGCCGCCGTCCCTTGGCCACGGTTCGCGTAATCGACCATCACCCCGAGCCGCACCAACCCCTCCACATCAACCTCAATCCACATCGACGCCATCGGCGACCGCCAAATCGCCTCCCACCAAACGACAGTCCGCTCACACCAGCCAGCCAACGGCTTCGGCGCCTTCGCCGGCGGCGCATACGGCAAAACCACCACCCCAGGAGTGCGATTCCTGCGCAACCGCGACTGCGGCGGCTTAGGAGCAGGCCCAGGCATCAAAAACCCTCAAACCCGTACACACCGCGAAAACCCCACACGAGGGTACGAAGCTGTCTGTTTCAAAAAAGAGCCCGGCCCCCGTCATGTGGTGATGGTAGCGCTGGCTGTTGACGGCGCTCGGGTGAGCGGAGGTCGCGGGCTGAATGTCCTGACGCGCTCAGGAAACTAGAATCATCGCAATGACTGATCGTGTTGATCGTCTGCGGCGGGCGTTCGCGGAATTGAACGCGGGTGACCTGCGCGGCTTCAACGAACTGATGACCGCGGACGCGCGATGGCTGGCCGTGCCTGGTAGCGGCTGGGAAGGCGACACGCCGACCTGAAGGAACCGCCGGGAGGTGGTCGACCTCCTGAAGCAACGCCACGAGCAGGGGCGCAGGTTCGAGCCGACCGAGTTCATCGAATACGGCGCCCGCGTCGCCGTTCGTCTGACCGTCAGTGACGCGAGTTGGCACGACGAGACTGCGGAGATCTTCAAGGTATTCACATTCGAGGATGAGGACGGCAAGGCGATCCTGATCCAGGACTGCACGGGCCGCGACGACGCGCTCGAGTACGTCGTCCCGGCATAATCCTCCAAAGCCCGAGGGTTCGCGACCGGCGGAGCACGGCTCGCGTCTCGATTCGCATCCGGTCTTCGGGCGCGAGGACGTTTACCGCGACGTTCCTTGGGACCGGCGCACGCGGCTCGCTGCGAGCGGAACGCACGGCCACACGATGAGGATTGCGCCGACGGTGACGAGTGCAGCCCAGGCCGACGTGCTGTCGGCAGGATAGGCGTAGAGGTGGTGGAGCGAC
>DASZBP010000196.1:0-8861 GCA_035943915.1 Gaiellaceae bacterium
GCGCGCGGGTCGTAGTTCTTGTACACGCGATGGCCGAAGCCCATCAGCCGGCCGCCGCTGCCGCTCTTGACGCTTTCGATGAACGCGGGAACGTTCTCCTTCGTCCCGATCTCGTCGAGCATGCGCAGCACCGCCTCGTTCGCGCCGCCGTGCAGTGGGCCGTAGAGCGCAGCGATGCCGGCGGAGACTGCCGAGAACGGATCGACCTGCGACGAGCCGACGCCGCGCACGGCATTCGTCGAGCAGTTCTGCTCGTGGTCGGCGTGCAGGATCAGCAGGATCTCGAGCGCGCGCTGCAACACGGGGTTCGGCTCATGGCGTCCGCCGATCTCGAACGTCATGTTGACGTAGTTGCCGATGTAGTCGAGATCGTTCCGCGGATGCACGTACGGCAGCCCGCGCGTGTGGCGGAAGATCATCGCTGCGATCGTCGGCAGCTTGGCGATCAGGCGCACGCGCTGCAGGTAGCGGTTATCCGGGTCGGAGATGTTCTTCGCGTCTGGATAGAACGTCGAGAGCGCTCCGACCGTGCCGAGCAGCATCCCCATCGGGTGCGCGTCGTGCCGGAAGCCCTCGAGGAACTTGGTGACGTTCGCGTGGACATAGGTGTGATACCGCACCTCGTCCGCCCACTTCGTCAGCTGCTCCTTCGTCGGCAGCTCGCCTTCGAAGAGCAGGTACGCGGTCTCGAGGAAGGTCGCCTGCTCGGCGATCTGCTCGATCGGGTAACCGCGGTAGCGCAGGATGCCGACGTCGCCGTCGATATAGGTGATGGCGCTGCGGCAGGAGGCAGTGTTGAGGAACGCCGGGTCGTACGAGACGACGCCGATCTTGGCGAGGTCCGTGGCGCGAATCGCGCCGTCGACGATCTCGAGCGTGTGCTCCTCGCCGGTGCGGTTATCGGTGAGGGTAAGAGTCTCTTGGGCCATACCGGGAAGGTAGCCGTCTACGCCGCATCAACGCGCTGTTCCCGTCGCGCCTCGATCCGGTTGGAAGCGACGTCGACCGCCCGGCTCTCGCGAATGACCGTCACCTTGATCTGGCCGGGGTACTCGAGGTGCTCTTCGATCTCCCGCGCGATCTCATGCGACAGCAGCACCGCGGCGTCGTCGTCGATCTCCTCCGGCTTGACGAGAACGCGGATCTCACGGCCGGCCTGCAGCGCATAGACCTTCTCGACTCCGGGATGGCTCCCCGCGAGCTCCTCGAGCGACTCGAGGCGCTTGATGTAGTTCTCCAGGCCCTCGCCGCGCGCGCCGGGCCGCGAGGCGGAGATCGCGTCGGCGGCGATCAGCAGGACGGCCTCGACGGTCTGCGGCTGCACCTCGTAGTGGTGCGCCTGGATCGCGTGGCAGACCGCTGCGCTCTCGCCGTAGCGCTTCGCGAGCTGAGTCGAGATCGCGGCGTGCGATCCCTCGACCTCGTGCGTCATCGCCTTGCCGAGGTCGTGCAGCAGCGCGGCGCGCTTCGCCGTCTTGGCGGACGCCTCGACTTCCGCCGCCATGATCCCGGCGAGCTGCACGACTTCGAGCGTGTGCTTCAACACGTTCTGCCCGTAGCTCGTGCGATAGCGAAGGCGGCCGAGGATCTTCACGAGCTCCTCGTGGAACTCGCCGCAGTTCGCCTCGAACACCGCCTGCTCGCCGGCCTGCCGAATGTGCTCGTCGAGCTCCGCTTTCGCCTGGTAGTACGTCTCCTCGATCCGTGTCGGGTGGATGCGCCCGTCCTCGATCAGCTTGATGAGCGTCATGCGCGCGATCTCGCGGCGGATGCCGTCGAACGACGAGAGCACGACGGCGTTCGGCGTGTCGTCGACGATGAAGTCCACGCCCGTGAGGTGCTCGAGCGAGCGGATGTTGCGCCCCTCACGGCCGATGATGCGGCCCTTCATGTCGTCGGATGGGAGCTCGACGAGCGTCACCGTCGATTCAGCAGCGGCGCTTGACGCGACGCGCTGCAGCGCATCGGCGACGAGATTCCGCGCCCGCCGTTTCGCCTCGGTCGCAGCCTCTTCCTCGAGCTGGCGCACGCGGCCGGCGAGCACGTGCCGGATGTCCTCCTCGGACTCGGTGAGCAGACGCTGCCGCGCCTCCCCCATCGTCATGCGCGAGATCCGCTGCAGCTCGCTGCGCTGCTCGTCGCGCAACGCCTTCAGATCCTCCTGCAGCTGCTTGAGGTGGACCTCGCGGTCGGCGACACCCTGCTCGCGCCGTGTGAGCTCCTCCAGCTTGCGGTCGGTGTCCTCTTCCTTGGCGAGAACGCGATCCTCGATCTTGACCGCCGCGTCCCGCCGCTCGCGCAGCTCCTCTTCGAGATCCGCGCGCAGCTTCACGGCCTGCTCGCGCGCCTCGATCTGGGCCTCGCGCTGTGTTGCGTCCGCCTCGCGCCGCGCCTCCTCGAGCAGCAATGCTCGCGTTCGGCGCGCCGCCTCGAGCCCCGACGTCGTGAGACGCCGCAGCACGATCAGGGTTCCACCGATTCCGGCGACGATTCCGATCACGACTGCGACGACGACGAGCATGCGTCACTCCTTGCGGGCTGTTCGCCCGCACGGCGCGCACTCGCCGATCAGCGGATTGGAACGCGCCGCAGCGCGCGTTTCTGTCAGCTCAGCGTTCGGTCAAGCGGCCAGGTGCTGAGGGTCTTCGATGACGGAAACAAGGGTCTCAAGAAGCTCGGAATCGGTGGAAGTGGACGCTATGCAGGCAAAACTGTTGTCTGAGCACTGCACTATACGTCCCCGGGTTCGCCACCGGCAATCTCCACCCCGACGGCCGCCTCGATTGCGTCCTCGCTGAAGCCCTTCCGCGCCAGCTGGCCCGCCGTTCGCGTCGTGCGGCCGCTCCGTGCGGCGATCCGGCGAGCCCGGTCGGCTTCCGGCTCGAGCGCGGTGAGCGCCTCCTCCACGGCCTCCCCCGGCACTCCCGCCGTTTCGAGGTCGTGGCGGATCGCCGCGTCCCCCATGCCGCGCGCCGCCAGCGCAGCGGCGCGATTTGCGGCGTAGCGGCCGTCGTCGACGTACCCGACCCGCTCCAGCGCTTCGAGCGCGTCCCCCGCCTTCGCCTCTGCGACGCCGGCCCGCGCGAGGCGCTCGGCGACCTGGGTCCGCGAACGGTCCCGGTGCCGCAGCGCCCGCGCGGCGACGTCGATCGGGTCTTTCTCGGCAGGCACTGACGGCTAGGCAGCCGGGACGGGCTCCGGCTCGAGCTCCTCCACGTCGACCGGCGTCACCTCGGAGTCGACGCCTGCCGAAGGAAGCAGCCGCGCCGAGATCACCTGCTCGGGCGGCGCCTGCGCCTGGATCTGCTGGAGGATCGACTGGACGATGTCCGGATGCTCGCGCAGGAACGCGGTCGCGTTCTGCCGACCCTGGCCGAGCCGCTCGTCACCGAACGAGAAGTACGAGCCCGACTTCTGCACGACCTTCCGTTCGAGCCCCGTCTCGAGGACCGAGCCCTCCCACGAGATGCCGTCGCCGTAGATGATGTCGAACTCGGCCTGCTTGAACGGCGGCGCGACCTTGTTCTTCACGACCTTCACGCGGACGCGGTTGCCGATCGCCTCGACGCCTTCCTTGAGCGTCTCGATGCGGCGGATGTCGAGGCGCACCGACGCGTAGAAGCGCAGCGCGCGGCCGCCGGAGGTCGTCTCCGGACTGCCGAACATGACGCCGATCTTCTCGCGCAGCTGGTTCGTGAACAGGCAGATCGTGTCGGTGCGGTTGAGCGTGCCGGCGAGCTTGCGCAGCGCCTGGCTCATCAGGCGGGCCTGCAGGCCGACGTGCGAGTCGCCCATCTCGCCCTCGATCTCCGCCTTCGGCGTGAGCGCGGCGACGGAGTCGATCGCGACGACCGCGAGCGCGCCCGAGCGGACGAGCAGCTCGCAGATCTCGAGCGCCTGCTCGCCGGTGTCGGGCTGTGACACGAGCAGCTCGTCGATGTTGACGCCGATGCGCTTGGCATACGCCGGGTCCATCGCGTGCTCCGCGTCGATGAAGGCGCAGATGCCGCCGCGGCGCTGCGCCTCGGCGATCACGTGGTAGACGAGGGTCGTCTTACCGGACGACTCCGGGCCGAACACCTCGACGACACGGCCGCGCGGCAGTCCCCCCACGCCGAGCGCGATGTCGAGCGACAGCGAGCCGGTCGATACGGCGGCGATGGCGGTCTGCGCCTGCTCGTTCATCTTCATGACGGAGCCCTTGCCGAACTGCCGCTCGATCTGGCCGAGGGCTGCTTCCAATGCCTGTTCCCGATCCACTTTCAACCTCCTAGGGCTTCCGACTGAATTTCGAAGTTCCGGAGAATCTCGTAGCGCGCTCCACCGGCGCCGAGCACAGAACGGTAGAGAGCGCTCCGGACGACATGAATCGAACAGGTGTTCGCCACGCCGGGCGCCAGTCCTGCAGGGCTTTGGAAGCGTAAAACGGTGATGTGCGGGAGCCACGGCCGGCGTTCCCGCCGGTAGACGCCCACCTGCTCGAGCCGCCCCTGGATGTCCTCGGCGAGGGCGGCCGCAGCCCCGCTCGCGTCCTCGAGCACGACCATGCCGACGCTGCGCGTCTCGCGGTAGCGAAGCGGGCGCAGCTCGATCGGCCCCGCCTGGGCCGACGCAGCGCGGAGCTCGCCGGCGATCGCCTGCACCTCGCCGGCGCGCCGGTGGCCGAGGAAGGCGAGCGTGACGTGCAGGTTCTCGCGCGGGACGACCCGGCCCCGCGGCAGGTTGGCCGCCTGCCAGGCGGCGAGCCACTCGACGGTTTCGTCGCCGAGCTGCAAGGCGCAGAAGAGCCGGACGCGTTCACTGCCTGCGACCGTAGCGGCGCCGGCGACGCTCTCCGTCACGACTCTGTGACAAGTCTGCGAATCAAGTGCACCGCCGCGACGGTCGCGCGCGTCCGGATCGTCGCGCGGTCGCCGGGGAGCTCGAGCCGCTGAGCGCGCTCCCCTGTCGGCCCGGCCGCATGCAGGTATACGAGTCCGACCGGCTTGTCGGGGGTGCCGCCGTCCGGGCCGGCCACGCCCGTCACAGCCACCGCGACGTCCGCACCGAGCCGCGAGCGCGCACCGGCCGCCATCGCCGCCGCGGTCTCGGCGGAGACGGCTCCGAACGTCTCCAGTGTCGCCTCGGGGACGCCGAGCGACCCGGCCTTCACGTCGTTCGCGTAGGCCACCACCGACCCGACGAACACGTCGCTCGAGCCGGCCACGTCCGTCAGCCGCGAGGCGATCATGCCGCCTGTGCACGACTCAGCCGTCGCCAGCGTCAGGCCGCGCGAGCGCAGCAGGCCGAGGACGAGCTCGGGCGTCGACTCCTCCGATCGCGAGAAGACGAACTGCGGGCCGGCACCCGCAAGGGCAGCCTCGAGCTCGTCGGCGCGAGCCTCGGCACCCGCCTCGACGAACAGCTCCGCGACCAGCTCGAACTCGCGCGCGCAGATCGTCACCGTGACGCCGTCGCCGTCGCCGCCTGCCTCGGCGAGCGCCTGAGCGAGCGCCGACTCCGACAGCCCGAAGAAGCGGATGACGCGCCGGTCGGCCTTCGCCGCGCGCGCGAGCACTCCCTGGAACGGCTCGGTGGCGACGACGCGCGGCCACATCTCCTGGAGCTCCCGCGGCGGGCCGGGCAGCGCCACGGCGACGCACGACCCGGCGTCCAGCACGACCCCCGGTGCGGTCCCCACCACTCCGACGTGGGCGGCGCCGACGGGCAGGGTCGCTTGCTTCGTGACCCCGGCCGCGAAGTCGACGTACGGCCGCCGCATGCGCTCTGCAAACCCACGCGAGATCGCCTCGATCTGCGACTCGAGCTCGTGGTCGACGGCCAGCCCGACGCCCGCTGCGTGCGCAAGCAGCTCGATCGTCCGGTCGTCGTGCGTCGGACCGAGCCCGCCGGACACGCACAGCAGGTCGTGCTCGAGCCCTTCACGCAGCGCCGTCTCGAGCTCGGCCGGGTCGTCGCCGACGACGGTGATCCGCACCGGCTCGATGCCGAGTCGCAGCAGCGCCGCGGCGAGGAACGGGCCGTTGCGGTCGTTGCGGTCGCCGCGGACGAGCTCCGAGCCGGACGCGACGATCGCCGCGCGCGGACGCGCGGCTACGCCGGGTGCCAACCTGCCTTCGTGACGACGAACCGATGCGCGTGGATGACGCGGGTGTGACCGTCGACGATGAAGTGGAGGCTCTTCGGATGCTGCACGTAGACCCACAGCTTCGTGCCGCGGATCGCGACCGGGCCGTCCACCTTCTGCACGGTCCCGTCGAACGCGACGTCTCCCTGTGAGTCGCCCTTGTGCGCCGTCACCTGGCTGGACCCGCGCACGGCGATGATCGTCAGCAGCGGGGTCGGAGGCGGCTTCGGCGCCGCGCGATGCGTCGTCGTCGGCGGCGTCGAGGATCCTCCCGACGACTTCCACGCGGCGATCACCACGACGGTGAGCACCGCGATCACCGCGAGCGCGACGAGGACGACGTTCGTCTCGAAGCGCTTGCTCCGTTTCGGGCGGACGCGCGAGCGGCGCGGCGCCTCGCGCTCCTCGCCGGCGACGTAGCGCGAGTTGAACTCGTCGACGTACAGCTGGCCGTCGAGGCCGAGGTACTCCGCGTACGTGCGTAGGAACCCCTTGACGTACGTCTCGGCCGGCAGCACCTCGAACTGCTCCTCCTCGAGGGCGCGCAGGTACTTCCCGCGGATCTTGGTTGCGATCTCCGCCTGAGCGAAGTCGATTCCGCGGCGGAGTCGCGCTTCCCGGAGGCTGGTGCCGATCTCGAACACGCCGCGGGAAGCGTAGCCCCGTTAGTGCCGGGCGCGGAGGACCCAGTACACGGCGACCGCGATCCCGGCGGTGATGCCGATGTACAGGGCGAGCCAGCCGAGCACCCGAGCCGTCCGGAGCGGGCCTGCGCGGTCGACGAAGACGCTCCGCTGCGCCGCGAACCTGGCGCGCCGCGAAACGACCAGGGCGCCCACGCCGAGGACGAGCGCGACCGGGATGCCGTAATAGAGGCCGCGGATCAGCGTCAGGCCGGTGAGCGCCTGCGCCGCGAGCACTCCGACCGGCACGGCGAGGACGCCGATCGCGCCGAAGAGCGCCCCCGCTCTACTGCTTGTCATACGGGAAGCCCGACGCCGCCGGGGAGATCGACCGGCCGACGACGCCTGCAACCGCGATCAACGTGATGACGTACGGAAGCGCCGTGAAGAGGGTGCTCCACTGGTCACCGTAGGTTCCGAGGCGGTCCGCGAGCGCACTCGAGAAGCCGAACAGCAGCGTCGCGGCCCAGGTCGGGAACGGGCGCCATTTGCCCATCACGAGCGCTGCGAGCCCGATGAAGCCGATGCCCTGCGTCATCCCCTCGTTGAACGAGTGCACGAACCCGAGCGACAGGTAGCAGCCGCCCATCGCCGCGATCCCGCCCGAGCAGATGACCGTCGTGTAACGCACCCGGATCACGTTGATGCCAACCGTGTCTGCCGCGCGCGGATGCTCTCCGACGGCGCGTAGGCGCAGGCCGTACGGCGTCCGGAACACGAACGCCCATGTCCCGATGACGAGCAGGAAGCTCAGCCAGATCATCAGGTTGAGCTGCCCGAAGATCGGGCCGAAGAACGGGATGCCTTTGATGAAGTTGAGGTGGATGTCCGGGATGCCGTAGTTCGTGATGTCGCCGGGCGTGCCGGTATCGCCGTACTTGTCGATGAACAGGTAGCCGGTCAGGCCGAGCGACAGGAAGTTGATCGCCGTGCCCGAGATCACCTGGTTCACCTTGAAATGAATCGCCCAGACGGCGTGGATCGCGGCGAGCATCATCCCGGCGAGAGCCGCACCGGCGATGCCCACCAGCCAGGCCGCGTTCCCCGCCCAGCCGTGCGCCCACACCGCGGCCCAGAGCCCGAAGAACGCGCCGCTCAGCAGCATTCCCTCGAGCGCGATGTTGACGACGCCGGACCGCTCGCAGTACAGGCCGCCGATCGCCGCGAACACGAGCGGGGTCGCGTACCGGAGCATCGCGGCGAGGAGCGCGCTCCAGACGACCACCTCTTTGAGGTTGCCCGTCGACGAGCGCAGCGCGAGGAGGCCGAGCACGATGCCGAGCACGCCCGCGGCGACGGCGCCGCCACCGACACGATGCTCCTCACGCGAGAATGCCCAGATGCCGGCCGCCACGGCCAGGATCCCGAGCGCCGCGGGCACGACCGGCGTCCGCGTCAGCACCGGCGGCAGCGCGAACCAGAGCGCGAGCGCGCCGAGGGCGATCCCGTAGACGCCGACCGCACGAGGGGCGAGCCACTCGATGCGCTCGAACCGGGCGGTCAACGCGGTCACGTCGCCAACCTCCCGCGGCGGCGGCGCAGCCAGCCGGCGAGCCCGAGCAGGTTGAGGCCGACGAAGAGGACGACGAGACCCTGGATGATCGTCGTCAGGTCGCCGGCGAGGTCGGGACGGAAGATCGACTGGTCGAGCTGACGGCCCGACGTGCCCGTGAGCAGCGCGCCGAACAGGAGGCTCGCCGCGCCGACGCCGAGCGCCGTGTTGCGGCCGAGCAGCGCCGCTGCGAGACCGAAGAAGCCGATCTGGCCGGCCTGGTTCTCGACGTCGAGCTGGCCGAGGCTGTAGCGCCAGCCGAGCACGTCGATCGCGCCCGCGAGGCCTGCGAACGCCCCGGCGACCAGGAACGCGATCACGTAGTTGCGCGCAACGGAGATCCCGCCGTAGCGCGCCGCGTCGGGGTTGAAGCCCACCGCGCGGATCTCGAACCCGAGCGTGGAGCGGTTGATCAGGAGCCAGTAGACGACGAGCATCGCCACCGCGATCAAGATGCCGATCGACAATCCCTGCAGGAGCTTCGGCCCCCAGAAGATCG
>DASZBP010000197.1:0-4272 GCA_035943915.1 Gaiellaceae bacterium
GCACGATCGCGATGCCGCAGATCATCATCAGCGACTGCAGTCCCTGTGTCGTGCCCCAGCCGATGAAGTAGCGGATGGGGTAGAGGTCGTTCGTCGCGCGCGAGACGACCTGTCCGGTCGCGTGCACGTCGTAAAACGCGCGCGGGAAACGCAGGTACGCCTGGTACAGCAGCTCGCGCATGCGCCACTCGACGCGGATGCCGGTGCGCGACGTCGCGTAGCGCCGCACGAAGTTGATCGGGAAGCGCAGGAGGGCGAGCGCGAGCACGGCCGCGAGGTACGGCCAGAGGGCCGCGTGGTGGTGACCGCGCGGCGGGGAGATCGAGTGGTCGATCGCGCGCTGCACGGCGAGCGGGATCGCGAGGGACACCCCGCTGTATGCGAAGGCACAGACAAGCCCGACCACCACAAGGCGGCCCTGCTCGCGCCAGAGCTTGGCAAGACCCTTCGCAGTCGGCACGAAGCCGAGATCGTCAGGGTCCACCAGAAGAGGAGGACGCCCGCTCACTGTCCCACGCTACCAGCGCAAGAATTCCTCACGGGCGGCATCTCACCGGCGGAAGATCGGCGCCTCGGACGGTGGCCCGGCGCTCGAGCTGACCGCCGGTGAATGCAAGTCGCCCGGCGAGCATGGGAAGCCCAAGGGAAACGGCAAGGGCAAGGACGGCGGCTCCTCGCCCGACTAGCTCGTGCGAGGAGGAGGGGGGACCGGAGGGCGCCGCACGGCGCCTTCCGCGTTACGCGACCCGGACGACGAAGAACGCGACCGCGACGTAGTGGCATGCGAGCGCGACGATCGTCAGCGCGTGGAACACCTCGTGGTAGCCGAAGAGCGTCGGGAACGGGTCGGGCCGCCGCAATGCGTACGTCACGGCGCCGAGCGAGTACGCAAGGCCGCCCGCAGCGAGCAGCACGACCGCGGTGATGCCCGAGTGGTGCGCGAGCTGCGGCAGCGCGGCGACGCCGGCCCAGCCGAGCGCGAGGCCGATCAGCGCCGCGAGCCACTTCGGCGCATGCACCCAGCAGAGCTTCAGCAGGGTCGCGCACACCGCGCCCGTCCACACGACGGTGAGGATCGTGACGCGCCATGCGCCGTGCAGGCCGATCAGTGCGACCGGCGTGTACGTCCCGGCGATGAGCAGGAAGATGCCCGCATGGTCGGCGCGTCGCATCCAGAGACGCGCGGCCGGCTTCCACGTGACGCGGTGATACAGCGCGCTCAGTCCGAGCATCGTGGTTGCCGACGCCGCGAAAACGGCGGCCGGCAGCACGCGAGAGCTCGGTGTGTAGGCGACGAAGATCGCGCCGACGACGCACGAGACGACGAAGGCTGCGAGGTGGAGCGTGCCGCGAAAGCGCGGCTTAGCGCTCGGCGTCTCCGCCTGCGACGGGTGCTCCTTCTTCGGCGTCGTCTCCGTCGCCTTCATCGCCTTCATTGTCGGCGGCGTCGACGTCGGCGCCCTCGACGTCCTCGGCGCCTTCTTCGGCCGGATCGACCGGGCCTTCGAGCTTCTCGAGTGCGCGCGCGTCCTTCTTTGCCTGCTTCCGCTCGCGCTTCTCGCGCAATGCCTGTTCGCGTGCCCGCTTCACCGCTGTCTGCGGCGACCGGCGCGCCATCTACGAATCCCTGCCTTCGGTGCTGCTCAATGACGCCCCTTTCTTGGAGATGGGCGGGGGCCGAAGCCCCCGCCGAAATGGCGCTACGCGACGGAGACGGACTTCGCCTCCGGCCCCTTTGCACCGTCGACCGCTTCGTACGTCACCTTCGCACCCTCCGCGAGGGAGCGATAGCCGTCGCCAGCGATGGACGAATGATGGACGAAGACGTCCTTACCACCCTCTTCCGGGGTGATGAAGCCGTAACCCTTCGCGTCGTTGAACCACTTCACGGTTCCTGTTGCCATGAAAACACCTCCTCTTGCCATGAAAGAACGGGCAAGGGAAGCGCACTGCGCGCAACCGGTACTCGCTCAGATCTGCGTCAACGGTAGCAGGGTTCGGGCCTGAAAAACGCGTACTGGCGCTGTCATGCACCGAATCCTGACGCTTCCTTCGCGCGTTGTAGGGCTGGAACTCCAGAACAGGAGGATGCAATGGGAACCGGTGTCAGTCTGATCTTGGTCGCAGTGGGCCTCGTCCTGCTGCTCGCGACGACAGCGCACACGATCGGCGTGATCCTGCTCGTCGTCGGGATCATCGGGATCGTTCTTTCGATGATCTTCTGGTCGACCTGGGGCGGCGTCGGCGCCGGCCGCGGTCGCCGCACCACGGTCATCGAGGAATGAGTCGGGGGCCCGCGCTTCGGCGCGGGCCTACCGCACCCGGACGAGCGCGTTCTTCCCGGCGAGCGTCACCCAGGCGCCGCCGCCGCCCGCGGCGACTCCCGTGAACGTGCTCGCCCCGTGCGCGGGGAGGTGGGAGTACGCCGGGTCAGCGCCGTCGGTGCCGGCCAGGAAGACGCCGCTGTCGTTCGTCACCCAGCACTTGCCGTTGTCGGCGGCGACGCTGAACGGCTGCTTGCCGAACGGGAGCGCGACCGCCGTGACCTTGCTCGTCGCCGGGTCGATGATCGACACCGCGTTCTGCTGCAGGTTCCCGACGCACACCGTTTTCGCGTCGGCGGAGATCCACCAGGCGGGCGCGAAGCCGCCGACGAGCGGCAGCGTCGACTCCACGGAGATGCGCTTCATCACCGCGAGCGTGACGGGATTCAGCTGGGCGACGGTCGTCCCGTACAGCGCCCACAGGTGGCCGCCGCCGTACGCCATGCCGAGCACCGAGCCCGGGAGGTTGCGCTTCTTCACGACCTTCGTCGTGATGCGCTCGACGGTGAGCGTGTTGAACAGGCCGACGTACACATCGGACGGGCCGGCCGCGATCTCATCCGGGCGCCCGCCTGCCGCGATCTTCGCGACGACCCTGTTCGTGCGCGGGTTGATGCGAATCACCTGGTTGCCTTCGTCGCTCGCATGCCAGACGGCGGTCCTCGAGAGCGCGACGCTGTCGAAGTACTGATTCTGCGGTGGGTTGAAGACCTTCGTCGAGTGGATGTGCGCGACGACGCGCAGTGTCTTCGGGTTGACGCGGTCGAGCGTGCCCGAGCCGGAGCTCGGCACCCACACGGAGCCGAACCCGTACGCGGGGTTGCCCGGCTGACGGTCGACGGTCGTCCACGCGTCGGCGGTGATGCCGTTGTGGTCGAGCGGAGGCAGCGTCGCGGCGAGCGCGAAGGCGGGGAGTGCGAGGGCGACGGCTGCGGCGGCGATCAAGCGCACGACCCGCATCATCGGTACGCACGGCGGTGCGTGTGGGCGTTGATCGACGTTCGAGAATTCGCGGCTTCCGATCAAGCGTAGGCTCACGCGATGGACTGGGTGCTGAAGATCGCGCACGCGGACGAGTGGGAGGCGGCGAAGCGAAGCGGCGTGTACCGGGTCCCGTCGCTCGAGGACGAAGGCTTCATCCACATGTCGCGTCCGCATCAGGTGCACATCCCGGCGAACAAGCTCTACAGCGACACGCCGGGCCTGCTGATCCTGTGGATCGATCCGTCGCGGCTGACCGCCGAGCTCCGCGAGGAGCCGGGCACGGCCGGCGAGGCGATGACGTTCCCGCACCTCTACGGCGAGCTGAACGTCGAAGCGGTGGTCGCTGAGTCGCCGCTCGAGCCGTGGAGTGAAGGCGAGTTCCGGCTGCCGCCGGAGCCCGCCTGAATGGAGCGTATCGGGATCGAACCGATGACCTCCGCCTTGCAAAGGCGGCGCTCTCCCAGCTGAGCTAACGCCCCGTACGGGTCGAAGGGTAGCTCCAGGGCAGGGCGGATGAGGCGTCTCCGGCCCCACCCGGAGACGCCCCTGTCCTACGAGGGAGAGTTAGGCCGCCCTGGAGAGACGCTCGTCTTGCCGTGCCCGCTGGATGATCAGGTCGCGGTCGCCGTTCCGGAGGGTGGCGCGGGCCATCCGCTGCTCCTCCCACAGCTCGGCGATCTGCTCCTCGAGCTTCAGATGCTCGGCGGACAGCGAAGCGTCGAAGCCCTCGGACAACCGGCGCATCACGTTGACGCGCCGCTCAGAGAGCTCGTCGATGTCCTGTTTGATCTCGTTGAGGGTTCGCATGCCCTTCAAAACGCCGGAGGGCCCGCGGTCATTCCCTACCGTCTTCGCCGCGAATATCCGACCGGCGGGCGCACCTGCCACAGGCGGATCGTGAGCGCGCCGAAGAGGAAGCCGCCGACGTGCGCGGCGAACGCGACCCCGCCGCCGTTGCCGGGAT
>DASZBP010000198.1:0-26296 GCA_035943915.1 Gaiellaceae bacterium
AGGCCCCCGCTTGACGTCCATTCGCATTCGCACACTCACTCTCTGCACGGTCGTGCTCGCCCTGGCTTGCATTGCCGGCTCGGTCGCCCGTCCCGCCGTCGCAGCGGGCAAGCCCGCCTGCTGGCAGGTGCTGCTGAACGACTGGTACGACGGGCGCATCGACGGGACGTATCCGCTGCATTGCTACCGCGACGCGCTGAAGCACCTGCCGAGCGACGTCGACACGTATTCGAGCGCCCGGGACGACATCGAGCGCGCCCTGCAGAGCGCGCGGATCGCGGCGCGCAGGGCCGGCCGCACGCTGAGCGGGAACACGCTGATCCAGCCGCAGACGACCGGCACCAAGACCACCGGCAAGACCAAGACCGGCAAGAACGTGATCACGATCGCCGCTCCCGGACGCAAGAAGGGCGGCGGCATCGCGAAGGTCGCGGACAACCTGAACGGCGGCGGCGCCTCGTCGCTGCCCCTGCCGCTGCTGATCCTCGGCGGGCTCGCGATCCTGCTCGTCGCAGCCGGCGCGGCCGGGCTCGGATGGCGGCATTATCAGGGCCGCAAGCCGGCTTCCTGAGTCCGTCCGATCCGCCTCCTAGTCTGCGGACCCCCCAAGACGGGAAATCATTGAGTTCGCGCATTCGTTGTAATGCGTGAAGGAGGCGAAGAGATGGCGTCCGTACAGCACGAAAGCCCAGTTCAGATCCACCCCGACGAGCTCGTCAACAGCGTCGTCGACGAGGACGCCAGCCTCGCCGTCCGCAGGCTGTTCACGATCGAAGGCCGCGACCCCTACGACGAAGTCGAGTGGGAGATCCGCGACGCGCACATCCCGGGCAAGAACGGCCCGGCGTTCGAGCAGAAGAACGTCGAGTTCCCGAAGTTCTGGTCGCAGACGGCGACGAACATCGTTGCGCAGAAGTACTTCCGCGGCCGCATGTCGAGCCCGGAGCGCGAGACCTCGGTCAAGGACATGATCGGCCGCGTCGTCGGCACGATCGGCGCCTGGGGCCGCGACGGCGGGTACTTCCAGAGCGAAGAGGAGGCCTCCACGTTCGAGGCCGAGCTGAAGGCGATCCTCGTCAACCAGCTCGCCGCGTTCAACTCGCCGGTGTGGTTCAACGTCGGCTTCGAGGAGAAGCCGCAGTGCTCCGCCTGCTTCATCCTCTCGATCGACGACTCGATGGACGCGATCCTCGACTGGATCCGCCGCGAGGGCGTCATCTTCCGAGGCGGATCGGGCTCGGGCGTCAACCTCTCGCGCCTCCGCTCGTCGAAGGAGCAGCTGTCGAAGGGCGGCTACGCCTCCGGGCCGGTGTCGTTCATGCGCGGCGCGGACGCGTCGGCCGGGACGATCAAGTCGGGCGGCAAGACGCGCCGCGCGGCGAAGATGGTCGTCCTCGACGTCGACCACCCGGACATCCAGGAGTTCATCTGGTGCAAGTCGCACGAGGAGGAGAAGGCACGCGTCCTCGAGGCGGCCGGCTACGACATGTCGCTCGACTCGCCGGACTGGGCGTCGATCCAGTACCAGAACGCCAACAACTCGGTGCGCGTCTCCGACGCCTTCATGGAGGCCGCCGAGACCGACGGCGACTGGAACCTCACCGCGCGCACGGACGGCGCGGTCGTCGACACGGTGAAGGCCAAGAAGCTGCTGCGCGAGATCGCAGAAGCGGCGTGGCGCTGCGCCGACCCGGGCGTGCAGTACGACACGACGATCAACGCGTGGCACACGCTTCCGAACACCGGGCGCATCAACGCGTCGAATCCGTGCTCGGAGTACATGTCGATCGACGACTCGGCGTGCAACCTCGCGTCGCTGAACCTCATGAAGTTCCGCCGCGAGGACGGCGAGCTCGACGTCGAAGCGTTCGAGCACGCGTGCGACGTCGTCTTCCTCGCACAGGAGATCGCGGTCGGCAACTCGTCGTACCCGACGCCGGAGATCGAGCGGAACGCCAAGGCGTACCGCCAGCTCGGCCTCGGCTACGCGAACCTCGGCGCGCTGCTGATGGCGCGCGGGCTCGCGTACGACTCCGACGAGGGCCGCGCGTACGCAGCGGCGATCACGGCGCTCATGACCGGGCGCGCGTACCGCAAGTCGGCGGAGATCGCCGGCCGGATGGGGGCGTTCGCCGGCTACCGCCCGAACGCGGGCGCGATGCTGAGCGTCATCTCGAAGCACCGCGCGGCGGTCGGCAACATCGCCGACACGAACACCGTTCCGGCCGACCTGCTCAGCGCCGCGCGCCGCGCCTGGGACGACGCGTTCGACCTCGGCGAGGTGCACGGCTACCGGAACGCGCAGGCAACGGTGCTCGCACCGACCGGGACGATCAGCTTCATGATGGACTGCGACACGACCGGTGTCGAGCCGGACTTCTCGCTCGTCAAGTCGAAGAAGCTGGTCGGCGGCGGCGAGATCACGATCGTCAACAAGACGGTGTCGGCCGGCCTCGAGAAGCTCGGCTACGCGCCGGGCGAGGTTGCCGAGGTCGTCGCGTTCATCGACGAGCGCAACACGGTCGTCGGTGCGCCGTACGTGAAGAGCGAGCACTACCCGGTGTTCGACTGCGCCGTCGGCGAGCGCGCGATCCATCACACCGGCCACGTCAAGATGATGGGCGCAATCCAGCCGTTCATCTCGGGCGCGATCTCGAAGACGGTCAACCTGCCGGAGACGGCCACGATCGACGAGGTTGCGCAGCTGTACCTCGACGCGTGGAAGCTCGGCGTGAAGGCGATTGCGATCTACCGCGACAACTGCAAGGTCGCGCAGCCGCTGTCGGGCAAGGGCGACAAGGGCCAGCAGGTCATCGCACCCGTCGGCGCGACCGTCGCACCGAAGCGCCGCCGCCTGCCGGAGGATCGCACCGAAGTCGGCCGCAAGTTCCGCGTCGGCGAGTACGAGGGCTACATCCACGTCGGCCTGCACGACGACGGGACGCCCGGCGACATCTTCGTCGACATCGCGAAGGACGGCACCACGATGGCCGGCCTGATGAACTCGCTGATGATCGCGGTGTCGATGGGGCTGCAGTACGGCGTCCCGCCCGAGGTCTACGTGTCGAAGCTGTCGCATCTGCGCTTCGAGCCGTCGGGCCTCACGAACGACGCGGATATCCGCCAGGCAAAGTCGATCGTCGACTACATCTTCCGCTGGTTCGGGAAGAAGTTCCTCGACGTCGACCAGCAGGAAGAGGCCGGCATCCTCTCGGTCGAGGTGCGGCAGCAGATGGCCGACCGGATCGCGAACGGCGAGTCCGCGCACGCGGAAGCGCCGGCACCGGGTCAGACCGCGCTGTTCAACCCGCACGAGGACGCGATCGAATGCAATCGCTGCGGCGGGCGCATGGTTCGCGCCGGCACCTGCTACACGTGCCGCGACTGCGGCACGAGCACCGGCTGCGGTTGAGTTGAGTCGACCACGCATAACGTTCACACGAAGGGGCCCGCGTGGCCCCTTCGTCGTTCTCTACGCTGAACGATGAGCTCCGCCGAGCACCTGCGCCTGCTTGCGACGCGCCTCGCACCGGCCGACGGCATCGATCGCCACGACCTCGAGCTCCTCACCGTGCCGGACACGGTCGCGGCGAGAAGCGCCGAGGAGATCTGCCGCGAAGCGCAATCGGAGACGCTCGCGAACCACTGCTTCCGCTCGTATGCGTGGGGCGCGCTGCTCGGCAATCGCGACGGCCTCGACTGGGACCCGGAGCTGCTCTACGTCGCGGCGATGCTGCACGACCTCGGGCTGACGCCTGCGTACGACCGCGGCGGCTGCTTCGAGCAGGACGGCGCGGACGCAGCGCGCGAGCTACTCGCAGAGCTCGGCTGGGAGGCGACGCGGGCAGAGACGGTCGCCGAGGCGATCTACCTCCACATGCACGAGACAGGGCCGGAGAACACGCCGGAGGCGCAGCTGCTCGATCTCGGCACCGCTGTCGACGTGCGCGGCGTGCGCATCGGCGACGTCCCCGCATCGCCGCGCAGCTTCGTGCTCGACCGCTTCCCGCGCATCGGCTTCAAGGAGCACTTCCTCGAGCTGCTCACCGATCAGGCCGACCGGAAACCGCAGTGCATCGCGCATGCTTTCGTCTACGAGCGCCACGCCGCGGAACACATCCGCACGGCCCCGTTCGACAGCTAGGCCTACCAGTCGGTGGGCTTGTAGTCCTTGAAGAACTGACCCCACGCATGCTCGCCGGTGTTGAAGCCGACGATGATCGGGTCGACGATGCGGGCGGCGCCGTCGACGATGTCGAGCGGAGGGGCGAACCGGTGCTCGGTGCTCTTACGCTCGGCGATGTGCACGGGGTCCTCGTCGGTGACCCAGCCCGTGTCGACGCTGTTCATGTGGATGCCGTCGGCGTGGTAGTCGGCCGCGGAGGTTCGCGTCATCATGTTCAGCGCGGCCTTCGCCATGTTGGTGTGCGGATGCCGCGTGGTCTTGAACCGGCGGTAGAACTGGCCCTCGACCGCCGAGACGTTGACGATATGCTTGTCGCGCTCGGGTGTTGCGAGCAGCAGCGGCTTCAGCCGCGCATTGAGCACGAACGGCGCCACCGCGTTGACGAGCTGCGTCTCGAGCAGCTCCACCGTCGATACCTCGTCGAGCAGCAGCCGCCACGAGTTGCGCTCACGGAGGTCGACCTGCTGCAGGTCCTGATCGAGCTGACCTTCGGGGAAGAGGTCGCGGCGCGCAGCGAGATCCTCGGGCAGCAGCGGCACCTGCGTCAGCTCGGCCGACGGCAGCATCTGCTGGCGGCGCACGCCGTCGTGCTCGCCGAGCAGCCCACGCAGCTCGGCCGGCGCGATCGCGAGCTCGGCCTCGAGCATGTGGCTGTAGAACTCCGCCGGCCGCCGCACCGTCTGGCATGCGTTCGAGACGATGAAGTCGAGACGGTCGCGCGTGGTGAGGATGTGGTGGCAGAACGACTCGACGCTCGGTGTGTGCCGGAGGTCGAGGCCGTAGATCTTCAGCCGGTCGCCCCAGGCGGCGAAGTCGGCCTCGCGCGCGTAGCGCTGCGCCGCGTCGCGTGGGAACCGCGTCGTGACGATCAGCGACGCGCCTGCGCGCAGCAGCTTGATGCCCGCCTGGTAGCCGATCTTGACGCGGCCGCCCGTGAGCAGCGCGACGCGGCCGCTCAGGTCGGTCGTCTCGCTCCGCTTTGCGAAGTTGAAGTCGCCGCACGGCGTGCACATCTGGTCATAGAACGGATGCACGGTTGTGTAGAGCTGCTTGCACACGTAGCAATGCTGCGGATTGACCGCGTCGCGGTCGTCGTCGACGGTGACCTGCTCGAGCTCCTTCGGCGGATAGACGTTCGGCGTCGTGAAGACGCGCTTCGCGCGCAGTGCGCGAATGCCCGTGTCGGCAAGCAGCACCTCATCCTCGTCGAGCTTCTCGTTCTTCTGACGCCGGCGCATCTCCTTCGCCGCGCGGCGTCGCGTAACCACGTCCGGGTTGAAGACGCTGCCTGCAGCGGCGAGCAGTCGCGCGCGCTCGTCGGCCGTCAGCTCCTGCAGCAGCGTGCGGTCACCCGCAATCGCCTCGAGCGTCTCGATCGCGGCCTTCAGGCGCGCGGCGACGAGCGCTTCATGTTCCTCGACTGCCATCTGCCGAGGGTAGCTCGGCCGACCAGCCGATCGCCGGAGCGATGTCCCGCGCGATCGTCTCGAGCAAGCGAGCGTTGTACTCGACGCCGAGCTGGTTCGGCACCGTGAGCAGCACCGTGTCCGCGGCGGCGACGGCGACGTCGCGCGAAAGCTCCTCGGCGATCGCATCGGGCTCGCCAGCGTACGTCCGCCCGAAACGCGCCATCGTCCCGTCGAGGTAGCCGACCTGATCCTGGTTCCGGTCGCTGCCGAAGAGCTGCCGGTCGAGATCGGACGTGATCGGGATGACGCTGCGGCTCACCGACACGCGCGGCTCGCGCTCGTGCGTCCATGCATCACGGAAGATCTGGATCTGCTCGAGCTGCAGCTCGTCGAACGGCACCTGCGTGTCCTCGAGCAGCAGTGTCGAGCTCATCAGGTTCATCCCCTGCTCGGCCGTCCAGCGCGCGGTCTCGCGCGAGCCGGATCCCCACCAGATCCGGTCCGCGAGGCCCGGTGACTGCGGCTGCACCGCGAGCACGCCGGCGCCGGGCTCGCCGCCGGCGTCCGCGAGCACCACCCCGCCGCCCGTGATCGCGGCACGGAACAGCTCCGTCTTCGCGCGCGCCTCGTCGGCCTCGCCCGAATAGCCGAATGCCTCCGAGCCGCGCCAGGCCGGCTCGGGCGAGCCGCGGCTGATGCCGAGCTGCAGCCGCCCGCCCGCCAGCAGGTCGGCCGCCGCCGCGTCCTCCGCCATGTACAGCGGGTTCTCGTAGCGCATGTCGATCACACCGGTCCCGATCTCGATGCGGCTGGTGCGCACGCCGATCGCCGCGAGCAGTGGGAACGGCGACGCGAGCTGGCGCGCGAAGTGATGGACGCGGACGAAAGCGCCGTCGACCCCGAGCTCCTCCGCCGCGACGGCCAGCTCGACCGTCTGGAGCAGCGCATCGCGCGCCGTGTGGGTCTGCGACCAGGCCGCCGGCTGCCAGTGGCCGAACGAGAGGAATCCGATTCGCTTGCGCATCGCGTTATGGTGCCCAGCGTGACCCAGCTGCCGCCGTTCGAGCGCTTCAACGCCGTGCGCAAGTTCGAACCGGTGCTCGCTTTCACGGCCGACGGCGAGGGCGTCCTCTTCGTGTCGAACATCTCCGGCCAGTTCAACCTCTGGCGCGTTCCCGCGACCGGCGGCTGGCCGAAGCAGCTCACGTCGTACACAGACCACACAGTGCGCGCGGTCGCCGTGCGCGCCGACGGCCTGATCGCCTTCTCCGCCGACCACGACGGCGACGAGCTGCACCGCATCTATCTCCTGAAGGACGGCTGGCCCGAGGAGATCGCAGGCGGCGAGCAGGTGCAGCACGCGCTGCTGCCAGGCGCGTTCACGCCGGCCGGCGACGCAATCGCGTACTCCGCGAACTCGCGGACGCCGACCGACTCGGAAGTGTGGCTGCAGCCCCTGGAAGGCGGCGGGGCGCAGTCGATCTTCGGCGAGGGGATGTACGCGTTCCCTGCCGGCTTCTCGCCGGACGGCTCGAAGCTCCTCGCACTCGAGTTCCGCACGAACACCGATCAGTCGCTGCACCTCGTCGACCTCGCTGCCGGTACATCGGACGAGCTGACGCCGCACGACGAGCAGGCGAAGTTCTTCCCAGGGCCCTGGACGGCCGAGGGCACGGGGTTCTACTTCATGACGGACAGCGGCGCCGAGTACGCCGGGCTCGCGCGCTACGACCTCGAGGCGCGCAGCTGGGCGTACGTCGAGCAGCCGGAGGCGGACGTGGAGGGCCTCGCCGGCTCGGCGGACGGCAGCGTGATCGCGTGGCTCGAGAACGATCGCGGCTGGGCGAAGCTCCGTATCCTCGGCCGGCCCGAGTCGACGCTGCCGCCGGGCACGTCGCACCAGTACGAGTCGGTGCTCGCGGTTTCGCCCGACGGCTCGCGCGTCGCCGTGCTCTGGGACGAGCCACGCCGCGGCCAGAACGTCTACGTCGTCGACACGGCGACCGGCGAGGCGCAGCGCGTGACCGACAGCAGCATCGGCCTGCCGCCCGCGGACACGATGGTCGAGCCGGAGCTCACGTCGTACGCGAGCTGGGACGGGCTCGAGATACCGGCGTGGCTGTTCCGCGCTCCGGTCGAGGGGCCGCACCCGGTGGTTCTGTACATCCACGGCGGGCCCGAGTCGCAGGAGCGCGCGGGCTACAAGCCGTTCGCGCAATATCTCTGCTCGCGTGGCATCAGCGTGCTCGCGACGAACATCCGCGGCTCGACCGGATACGGCAAGACCTACCAGCGGATGATCCACCGGCACTGGGGCGACGTCGACCTGAAGGACTGGAAGTCGGCCGCGGAGTGGCTGAGCGCGCAGGACTGGGTCGACGGCAACCGCATCGGCGTGTTCGGCGGCTCGTACGGCGGCTTCGCCGTTCTCACGTGCATGTCGCGCCTCCCGGAGCACTTCGCCGCGGGCGTCGACATCTTCGGTCCATCGAACCTGATCACGCTCGTGCAGTCCGCTCCGCCGACGTGGCGGCGCATGCTGCGCGACTGGGTCGGCGACGCGGAGGAGGATCGCGAGATGCTCCTCGCCGCGTCACCGCTCACGTACGCGGACCAGATCCAGGCGCCGCTGCTCGTCATCCAGGGCGCGAACGACTACCGCGTCGTGAAGGCGGAGTCGGATCAGCTCGTCGAGCGGCTGCGCGAGCTCGGCACGCCCGTCGAGTACGAGGTGTTCGAGGACGAGGGGCACGGCTTCACGAAGGCGACGAACGAGCTGCGCGCGTGGCAGATCTCCGTCGACTTCCTCGAGCGGCACCTCACGAAAACCGACTGACGGCGGGTTCGCGTATCCGGGTTGAACACCACCCGGAAGAAGGAGCACCATCATGATCCGCCTGACTCTCCTGGCAGCCGCCGTCACTGCGGCTGTCCTGGCCGTATCCGCCACCGCGGGCGCGGCCACGCATCCGAAGCTCTTCGGAACCGTCGGCAAGAACGGCGCGTACAAGATCACCCTGCTGAACAGCAAAGGCAAGCTCGTGAAGACGCTGCCGCACGGCACGTACACGGTCGTCATCCACGACGACTCCGGCTCGCATAACTACGAGCTCGACGGCCCGCACGGGAAGTCGTGGACGTTCACGTCGGTCGGCTTCGTCGGCACGAAGACATTCACCTTGAAGCTCGTCGCGGGCGCGTACAAGGCGTACTGCGCGCCGCACGAGTCGATCATGTTCCAGCACTTCTCGGTTACGTAGAAGAGTCGAGCTCGGCGATCAGCGCGTCGACACGCTCGGCGATGTCGTCGCGAATCGCCCGCACGCGCTCGATCGGCTCGTGCTTCGGATCCTGCAGCTGCCACGCGACGTACCGCTTGCCCGGGACAACCGGGCAAGCGTCGTTGCACGTGGCGACCACCACGTCCGCCCAGGCGATGGCCTCGTCGTCGAGCTTCCGCGGCACGTGGCCGGATGCGTCGACAGAGAGTTCCTTCAATGCGTCGACTACGAGCGGGTGCGCCGCAGAGCCTGGGTTGCTGCCCGCGGAGCGCGCGTGGTGGCGACCGGCGCCTCGCAGATTGAAGAGCTGCTCGGCCATGACGCTGCGGCCGCCGTTCGCTGTGCATACGAACAGCACGTTCGTCACGCGACGACCGGTGCGTGCTCGCCGCGGACGAATTGGTACGACAGGCCGCCGATCGCAGCCCCGACCAGCGGCGCGACGATGTAGAGCCACAGCGCGTGAAAGTCGCCCGTGATGATGGCCGGCGCAAGCGAGCGAATCGGATTCATCGACGCGCCCGAGATCGGGCCGCCGAACATCGCGTCCAGGCCGATCGTGCCGCCGACCGCGATCGCGGCGGCTTCCCCGACTGCGCGCGTGTCGGTGGCGACGGCGAGGATCACGAACATCAGGAACGCCGTCATCACGAGCTCCCAGACGAACGACTGTGCTTCTGTCCCGGACGGCGTCGTCACACCGACACCCCCGACGGTGCCGAGTGAGACGCGAAGCAGTGCGGCGGCGACGACGGCGCCGACGAGCTGCGCCGCCCAGTACGCGAGCACGCGCGGCCAGGGAAAGTGGCGCGTAAGGGCAAAGGCAAACGTGACCGCGGCGTTGAAGTGGGCGCCGCTGACGTGTCCAACCGCGTAGATGCCGAACATGACAACGAGGCCGAACGTGATGGCGACACCGACGTGACCGAGCTGGTGCGTCTTGGCGTCGACCATCACGGCGCCGCAGCCGGCGAACACGAGGGCAAACGTCCCGATCGCTTCGGCCACGAGCGCCTGCGTGAGCGTCACCGGCCGCATCAGCAGCAGCCGGCCTTCGCCGCCGGCTGGATCACAGGGAGACCTTTCGCCTTCGGATCGACGGTCTTCACCGCCTTGACGATCGCGCCGTGCATGCCGTCGGCTACCTCGTGTGTGAACTCGACGGTGATCTCCTCGAACCCGGCGGCACGGAGGCCGGACTCGTACTCGGCCTTCGACAACGCTCCGGCGATGCAGCCGACGTAGCTCCCCCGCTCTGCGCGCGCGTCTGCAGACAGGTGGTCCTCGGCGACCACGTCGCTGATCCCGATCCGGCCGCCCGGCTTCAGCACACGGCCGATCTCGGCCAGCACCGCCGCCTTGTCGACCGAGAGGTTGATCACGCAGTTCGAGATGACGACGTCGACGGAGTCGGCAGGAAGCGGGATCTGCTCGATCACACCCTTCAGGAAATGCATGTTCGGCATTCCGGCCTCCGAGGCATTTCGCCGCGCGAGCGCAAGCATCTCGTCGGTCATGTCGAGTCCGTACGCGATCCCGGTCGGCCCGACGCGCTTGGCGGACAGGATGACGTCGATGCCGCCTCCCGACCCGAGATCGAGAACCGTCTCCCCTCGCGCAAGTCGGCGACAGCTGTCGGGTTGCCGCAGCCGAGCGACGCAAGCGTCGCCGCCTCCGGGAGCAGCCCACGCTGCTCGGCGTCGTACAGCGCCTCACCGAACTTCGGATCGTCGCCGCAGCACGATCCGCTTCCGCACCCGCAGCCTCCCGACTGCCCCGTGACGCGGAGAGCGGACTCGGCGTAGCGGCGCCGGACCTCCTCGCGCAGTTCGTCCGCGGTCGACGTCATCAGCAGCACGCTCCTTTCAGATCGGCGACAGCCGCGAGCTTCTCGACGGCGTCACGCTTCAACGAGAAGTACGCCCACTTGCCACGCTGCTCGCGGTCGACGAGGCCGGCGTCGAGCAGCTTCTTCATATGGTGGGAGACGGTGGGCTGCGACAGTCCGAGCGGCTCTGTCAGGTTGCAGATGCAGACCGGCTCGCCGCTCGTTGCGAGCAGGTTGAGCGCCCGCACGCGAGCTGGATCGCCGAGCGCCTTGAAGAGCTGCGCCGTCGCTTCGGCCTCCTCGGCGGAGAGCGTCGGCGCCGCCAGGGGCGCGCAGCAAGAGACAGGTTGTTCGGCCGTCGTAGTCATATCGACGTCCATCAATATATCGATGACTGTCGATATGTCAAGGATCGAGCTCGGCGAGCGCCGCGGCAGCCTCGTCGGCTTCGCGCCGCGCCTCGGCTGCTGCACGCTCCGCCGCGAGCGCGCGCCGCTCGGCCGCCTGCGCCTCCTTGCGCAACGCGCGACGGCGCTGCTCCTTCTCCTCGTCGCGCTTCGGCGTCGCCGCGCGCTTCGGCCTTGCCGGCGGCAGCTTGATCCCGGCGAGCGCGCCGAACCCTGACGGCGCGATCTCCTCGGTCAGCCGCCCCGCCTGCAGCAGCTTACGCGCGCCCAGGTCGAGTGCGGCAGCGCTCAGCGTCCGCTCGATGCGGTCGAGGTGCGTGGAGCCGCCGAGCGCGGCGACCGCGGATCGCGCAAGCGCGCGAACCGCTTCGCGCTCGTGCTGCTGTGCGCCCGCGAGATCCGCGTCCTTCCCGGCAAGCGACTTCTCCTGCGCGGCACGGAGCGCGTCGGCGGCCTTGAACAGGCGGCGAACCGCCATCGTGTCCGTGCGCGCCGCCTGGTTGATCGCCCACGCGATCTGCGAGGGCTTCGCCAGCGCGCGAATGTCGTCGTCCTTCAGCTCGCGCGCGAGCGCATTTCGTGCAGGCGTGAACTCGGCGAGCGGGAGCCCGTAGAGCGCATCGATCCGCTGCTCGACACGCGGCACTACGCGGCTTTGCGCGCGCGCTTCTTGGGCTTGCTCTTCTGCGCGGCTTCGACGCTCTGGCGCAGCGCCGTCATCAGATCGGGCACCTCGGCCTCTTCCTCGACCTCTGCCTCGGCGTGGACGTCCTTGCCCTTGCGCTTCGCCTCGACGACCGCCATCAGGTCGTCACGGTACGTGTCCTTGTACTTCTCGGGCTTCCACTTCGTCGTGAACGAGTCGATCAGACGCTCGGCCATCTCGAGCTCCTGCGCGTCGACCTTCTTGCGCGTCTCCTTGATCTCCGAGATGTCGCGGATCTCGTCGGCGAAGTACAGCTGCTCGAGCGTGATGACTCCCTCCCTGACGCGCAGGACGCCGAGGTGCTGCCGGTCGCGCATCACGAACTTCGCAACCGCGGCAAGCCCGGAGTCCTCCATCGCCTTCGCGAGCAGGAAGTACACGCGCTCCGCGCCCTGGTCGGGGCCGACGTAGTACGTCTTCGCGAAGTAGATCGGGTCGATGTCCTCGTACGGCACGAAGTCGGTGATGTCGATCGTCTTGAAGCCCTCGATGCGCGCCGCCGCGAAGTCCTCGTCCTCCATGTAGACGTACTTGCCCTTCGCGTACTCATACGCCTTCACGATCTCGTCGTCCGGGACCGGCTCGCCTTCCTTCTTGCAGATCTTCTCGTAGCCGATCGGGCTGTCGTCCTTGCGATGCAGCAAGTGGAAGTGGAGCTGATGCTCCTGGATCGCGCTGTACAGCCGCACCGGCGCGTTGACGAGCCCGAACGTGATCGAGCCGGACCAGAGAGACCGCTGTGCCATTACGACTCGGAGTCTTCGTCGCGCTCGGGCTGCTCCTCGCCGCCTTCGCGCTTGGGGTCGGTGATGTGATCCGCGTCGCCGCTGGACGTCTTGGCCCATGGGTTCCCGGTGTGTTCCTGGTTGTCGTCGCGCTCTTCGCTCATGGCCCGGGTCTGCCCGTTGTGCGCGCGGACTACACTCGCGCCGTGGCTGCAGCGACTCTGAACGCGGCGTCGCGGAAGGCGATCCTCGCCGCCGCCGACAGCCCGCGCGTGCAGCGGTTCGTCCAGACGCACGGAATGCGGCTCGGAGCGGCACGGTTCGTCGCCGGCGAGACGATGGACGACTCGATCGCCGCACTCCGCCGCTTGAACGCACAAGGGCTGCACGCGAACACGACGCTGCTCGGCGAGGCCGTGCACGACGAGGCGACGACGCAGGCGGTCGTCGCCGAGTACGAGCAGATCCTGCAGCGCATCGCCGACCAGCAGCTGCGCGCGAACGTCGCGCTGAAGCTGACACACCTCGGGCTCGACATCGACGAGGAGCTCGCGTTCGCGAACGTGCGACGGCTCGTCGAGCGCGCGACGGAGCTCGTCGGATTCGTCCGCATCGACATGGAGCAGTCCGCGTACGTCGAGCGCACGCTCGGCATCTACCGGCGTCTGCGCGAAGCGGGCCTCGACCACGTCGGCACCGTCCTGCAGTCGTACCTGTACCGGACGCCGGACGACCTCGACAGCCTGTTGCCGCTCGCGCCGAACCTGCGGCTCGTGAAGGGCGCATACCTCGAGCCACCGGACATCGCGCACCCGCAGAAGACCGAAGTCGACGCGATGTACGGCCGGCTGATGGAGCGCATGCTCTCCGGCGGCGGATACACGGCGATCGCGACGCACGACGAGACGCTGATCGACCGTGCAATCGCCTACGCCGACACGCACGGCATCGGCCGCGACCGGTTCGAGTTCCAGATGCTCTACGGCGTGCGCACGCAGCTGCAGCTCGACCTCGTGCGGCGCGGCTACAAGGTGCTGGTCGCGACGCCGTACGGGCCGGAGTGGTACCCCTACCTGATGCGCCGGCTCGGGGAACGCCCCGCCAACCTGTTGTTCTTCGTGCGGAACGCGCTGCGGTGAGGCCGCGGCGTGTCGTCAGCTGGGTCGTCACGATCGCGGTCGCGATCGGCGTCGTCGTGCTCGTCGAGGCGGAGGTCGCCAAGCCGTACCGCATCCCGTCGGCGTCGATGGAGCCGACGCTGCACTGTGCGAAACCCGCCGCGTACTGCGAAGCACGCTTCGACGACCGCGTCATCGCCGACCGGCTGATCTACCGCTTCGAGAGCCCGAAGCGCGGGCAGATCGTCGTGTTCAAGGCGCCGCCGGCGGCGGCCGCCAAGTCTTGTGACGGTGGGACGTTCATCAAGCGGCTGATCGGCCTGCCCGGCGACACGATTCGGGAGAACCGCGGCTTCGTCTTCGTCGACGGCAAGCTGTTGCACGACGGCTACGTGCCCGATGCGGAACGTGACCGTCTTTCGGGGACCTGGCATGTGCCGGCCGGCCAGTACTTCTTCATGGGCGACGACCGCATCAACTCGTGCGACTCGCGCACGTGGGGCTCAGTGCCGCGCGCCAATCTGATCGGGCCGGTGCTGCTCACGTACTGGCCGCCGAACCGCATCTCGCTCAACTGACGGCTTCGATCGCGCCGCGGGGCGCCATCACATCGTCGACCAACCCGTACTCGACAGCCTCCTCGGGTGTCATGAACCGGTCGCGATCGATGTCCTTCAGCACCTGCTCGACGTCCTGGCCGGAGTGCTTCGAGATGATCTCGGCGTAGCGCCGCGTCATCTGCAGGATCTCACGCGCCGCTATCTGGATGTCCGCCGGCGTGCCGCGGAACCCGCCGGAGCCCTGGTGGATCATCATCTTGGCGTTCGGCAGCGCGAACCGCTTTCCGGGCGCACCGCCGCTGAGGATCATCGCGGCCGCGCTCATGCCCATGCCGATGCAGACCGTCGACACGTCGGACTTCACGTACTGCATCGCGTCGTAGATCGCCATCCCGGCGTACGACGAGCCGCCCGGCGAGTTCACGTAGAGGTAGATGTCCTTGCCCGGATCCTCGGCGTCGAGGAAGAGCAGCTGCGCCGCGATCAGGTTGGCGATGCCGTCCTCCACCTCCTGACCCAGGAACACGATCCGCTCGCGCAGCAGGCGCGAGTAGATGTCGAACGACCGCTCGTAGCGGCCGTCCTGCTCGACCACCATCGGCACCACCGAGCCCACGACCATCACAATCTCCCTTCGACGTGCAACTATTACGTTGCGGTTCACAATAGCGCAACTCGGAGGTTGCACATGGTGAAGAAGGAGATCGTCCTGCCCAGCCCGCGCGAAGAGGTGTGGGAGGCGCTGACCGACCCGGAGCGGCTGGAGGACTGGTTCGCGAACGAGGTCGAGATCGACCTGCGCGAGGGCGGCGAGGCGACGTTTCGCTGGTCGAACGGCGAGGAGCGCCACGCGGTGATCACCGAGGTGGATCCCGAGCGACGTCTCGGCTTCGAGTGGGATGACGAAGGCGAGGTCGAGTTCACGCTCGACGACGACGTCGATGGGACACGGCTGACGGTCGTCGAGACCGTGCCGGCGTGGACGCTGGCCCTCGACATCCAGGCCAGCGCGCTCGCGCGTGTCTGACCCGATCGGGCAGGTCTTCGGCGCGCTCGCGGACCCGAGCCGCCGGCACGTCCTCGGCTACATCTCGGAGCGCGGATCGGCGACGGCGACGGAGTTGACCGGCGAACTGCCGATGACGCGGCAGGCCGTCGCGAAGCATCTCGCGACGCTGGCCGACGCGGGTCTCGTCGAACCGCAGCGGCAGGGTCGCGAGACCAGGTATCACCTCACCGATATGGGCGAGGAATGGGATGACCGGCTCGACGCGCTGGTGCAGCACCTGCGGCGGCGTTCGTGAGCACCTACGACGCTGTCCGCGAGTTGCCGCTGCGTGTCGACTCGTACGGGCTCGAGCCGATCGAGAGGGAAGTCGCGCGCGGCTTCACGCTCCGGCGCACGGTCGTCGTCCTGCGCGGCGGCGGCGAGGAGGGTCGCGGCGAGGACATCGACTACAACCCCGACGCCCAAGCGGCATTCCAGCGCGACGGCGGCAAGCTGCCGCTCGCGGGCGAGCACACCCTCGACTCGTTCTCGCTGCTGCACGCGGGTCAGGAGCCGTACCGCCGCTGGGCGTTCGAGTCGGCGGCGCTCGACCTCGCGCTGAAGCAGGCGGGCACGACGCTCGGCGACGTGCTCGGACGCGAGCCGCAGCCGCTGCGCTTCGTCGTCTCCACGCGCGTCGCGAACGTCCCGGGCTGGAGCGAGCTGTACCCCGCGCTGCGCTTCAAGCTCGACGCCGACAAGGATTGGACCGACGAGCTGATCGCCACGCTGCCGGCCGGCCGCATCGACACCGTCGACTTCAAGGGCGTCTATCGCGGCGAGTTCGGCGTGCCGCCCGACGCGGATCTCTACGCGCGCGTCACCGAGGCGTTCCCGAATGCATGGCTCGAGGATCCGTATCTCACACGCGAGACGCTTTCGGCACTCGACCGCGCCCGCATCACGTGGGACGCGGCGATCCACTCCTGGGACGATGTCGAGGCGCTGCCGTTCCGCCCGCGCACGCTGAACTCGAAACCGTCGCGCTTTGGTTCCGTCCGCCGGCTGTTCGAGTTCTACGACCGCTGCGCGGATGCGGGGATCGCGCTGTACGGCGGCGGGCAGTACGAGCTCGGCGTCGGCCGCGACCAGATCCAGCGCCTCGCGTCGCTGTTCCACGCCGACGCGCCGAACGATGTCGCGCCTGCCGTCTATAACGACCCGCAGCCGCGCCCGGGCCTGCCCGAGAGCCCGTTACTCGTACTGCAGGGCTTCTAAGACGTTCAGCCTTGCGGCGCGGCGCGCCGGGAAGATCGCCGCGATCAGGCCGGCGAAGATCGCCGCGATCACGAACGTCACGAGCGTTGCGATCGGGATGGTGATCGTGAAGCTGCCGATGATCGAGCCGATCAGGAGCGCCAGTCCGACGCCGAGCGGGATCCCGAGCGCAGCGCCGATCAGCGCGGTGACGATCGCCTCGTGGCGGATCATGCGCCGCGTCTGCCGCCGCGTCAGGCCGACAGCGCGCAGCATGCCGATCTCACGCGTCCGTTCGAAGACCGACAGTACGAGCGTGTTCACGATCCCGAACAGGCTCACGATGATCGACAGCGACAGCAGCACGTAGAGCAGGTTGAGGAAGGTGTTGAGACCCTGCTCCTGACTCTTCTTGAACTCCGAGGCCGTCTGCACCTTCGCGTCGGGGTAGCGCTTCAGCGAGCTCGACAACGCGGCCGTCGTCGCATCGCTCACGCCGCCCGTGACGTCGACGAACGCATAGACATTCGCGGGCGCCTGGTACGAGCGGTCGAAGAGTGCCGCGGAGATCGTCACCTGGCCGAACGGCGAGCCTCCGGACGGAGCTTTGAAGATGCCTTCGAGCTTCAGCGGCAGCGATGCACCGGAGGGCGTCTCGAGCGCGATCGGGGAGCCGACATGCAGGTGGTGATCCTTGGCGTACGACTTCTCGACGAACGCACCGTCACTGCCGAGAGCCTTTGCGTTGCCGGCGACCCACGTGATGCGGATCACCTTGTCGACGTTCGGCTCGACGCCCGTGACCTGGACCGTCTTGCCGAAGGCCTTACCGTCACCCCCGCGCACGCCGGAGACCACGGTGACGCCGGGCGCATGGCGGATCGCCGCCTCCGAGTCGATGCCGGTCGGCGTGAAGCCGTTTTGCGACGTGAGCGCGTAGTCGGCGATGAACTGCTTGTCCACGGCGCTCTCGAACGTCGCCTTGATCCCTGCAGCGAGCACGCCGACGGCGCTGACAAGTGCGAGACCGATCATCAGCGCGGCCGCAGTCGACGCAGTCCTCGCCGGGTTGCGCATCGAGTTCTCGCGCGCGAGGTTGCCTGCGACGCCCCCGATGCGTGTGGCCGGCCAGCCGAGCGCCGATGCGAGCGGCGGCACAAGGCTCGGGGCAAGGAACGCCATGCCGACGAAGCTCGCGACGACGCCGCCGCCGATCCCGAGCAGCCGCTGCGCGGTGGGTGCGCTGTGGTCGAGCGCGCCGAAGAGCAGCAGCGCCACGGCAAGGGCGAGCGTTCCGAACGCGGCAGGCAGGCCAAACCGCGCAAGGCGCGACGGCGGCAGCGCGCCCTCGCGGACAGCGGCGATCGGCTCGACGCGCGTCGCGCGAATCGCTGGGAACGTGCTGGCAAGAACGGTGACCACGGTGCCGACGATCAGTGAGACGACGATCGTGCGCGTCGCGAAGACCGTGTTGCCGTGCGGCAGGTCGAAGCCGAAAGCGTCGAACAGCTTCTGCAGGCCCTTGGCCAGCGCGAGCCCGAGGAACAGGCCCGTGACGGACGCGAGCACGCCGATGACGAAGCCCTCGGTGATGACGGACGTCATGACCTGGCGGCGCGTGGCACCGATCGTGCGGAGCGTGCCGAACTCGCGCGCCCGCTGGGCGACGGTGATCGACAGCGTGTTGGCGATCACGAAGATGCCGACGAAGAGCGCGATGCCGCCGAACGCGAGCAGGAAATCCTGCAGGAAGCTGGTCGCGTTGTCGGCGTCCGACGTCTGCTTCGCCGCCTCTCCCTGGCCGGTGCGCACCTGCGTCGCCGCGGGCAGGATCGGGCGGATCTCGCTCACGAGCTTCGCGGGCGTCGTGCCCTGCTCGGCCGCGACGTAGATCGAGTCGAACTTCCCGACGCGGTCGAGCAGCTTCTGCGCCGTCGGCAGGTCGAAGATCGCCATCGTCCCGCCGCCGATCGAGCTGACTCCGCCGAGCTTCACGATCGCGGCGATCCGGTACTGGTGCACCGATCCGCGACCGATCGCGCCGATCATCCGCCCAACCGCGTAATGGTCGCGACTCGCGGTAGCCGCGTCGATGCCGATCTCGTGCGCGCCGCGCGGCCACGTGCCGTGCACCAGGACGAGCGGGTTGAAGCGCTGGTTTCCGTCCGGGTTGACGCTGAACGCGAGCCCGCCGGCGAACCCGTGCGAGATCACCTTGCCGTTGCGGCCGACGAGCTTGACGACACCGTTGGTGTCGCCGACACCGCCGTCGGCCTGCGCAACATCCGGCAGCGCGCGCACCTTCGTGAGCAGCGACGCGTCGAACGACGGTGCGATCAGCTGACCGTTCTGGCCGTTGCCGATCGCGCTCTTGCCGGTGATCACGGCATCCGTCGACTTGTAGACGGAGGTGAAGATCTGGCCGAAGCCAGCCTTCAGCGTGTCGGTGAGCACGTACGTGCCGCTCACCATGGCAACGCCGAGGATGATCGCGAACGCGGTGAGGATTGCCCGCAGCTTGCGCCCGGCAAGACCTTTGAGGACGACGCGGAACATCGCTACGAGTCGAGGCCCTGCATCACGCGCACGACGTCCTCGGCGCTGATGTCGGAGCTCTCCTGGACGATCTTGCCGTCGGCGAGGAACAGCACGCGGTCGGCGATCGCCGCTGCGCGCGCGTCGTGCGTGACCATCACCGTCGTCTGACCGAAGGTGTCGACTGAGTCGCGCATGAGCATGAGGATCTCGCCGCTCGTCTTGGAGTCGAGGTTGCCGGTCGGTTCGTCGGCGAACACGATGGACGGACGCGAGACGAGCGCCCGCGCGATCGCGACGCGCTGCTGCTGGCCGCCCGAGAGCTCGTTCGGCCGATGGGTCTTGCGATTCGTGAGGCCCGTCTTTTCGAGGAGCTGGCCAAGCCACACCTTGTCGACCTTCTCGCCGGCGATCGACAGCGGAAGCGTGATGTTCTCCTCCGCGGTCAGCATCGGCAGCAGGTTGAAGAACTGGAAGATGAATCCAATGCGGCGGCGTCGCAGCTTCGTGAGGGCCGTGTCGTCCATGCCGGTGATCGTCTCGCCGCCGATCGTGACGTTGCCGCTGGTCGGCTTGTCGAGGCCAGCGAGGATGTGCATGAGCGTGGACTTGCCGGAGCCGGACGGCCCCATGACCGCGACGAGCTCACCGTCGCGGACGGAGATGTCGACCCCGCGTAGGGCGTCGACGGCCGCCTCGCCGTCGCCGTAGCGGCGGGTGAGGTCGGTCGCAGTGACGACTGCGTTCTCGTTGCCTGTCATGCCCGCCAAGCTACAGGGACGGAAGCCACCGCCGCCATCCGGATTTACCCTGAGTCAACCCTATGCGGGCGCGCCGGCGAACTCGGGGATGATCCCGTCGCCATACGCCGCGAGCGTCTCCTCCTGCGCGTGCGTCATCAGGTAGATGTTGAACTGGTCGACGCCGACCGCCTCCAGCTCGCGCAACTTCGCCGCGATCTGCTCCTGGTTGCCGATCACGGTGAATCGATCACAGATCTCGTCCGTGACGAACCCGCCGTGCGCGGCTCCGACGCGTGAGTGGTCGTTGTAGTCGTAGAACTCGCGTGACGCGATGAAGTCGGTGAGCGCCTTCGGGACGACGCTCCCGTCCGCGCCGTAACGGTCGACGAGATCCTTCACGTGGTTCGACACCATGGCGGGAAACCAGCGCACCTGCTCGCGCGCGTCGGCGAGGTCGTCGCTGACGTGACTCGGCGCGCCGACGATGCACTTGAGCGCCGACGGATCGCGGCCGGCCTCCTCGGCGGCACGACGGGCGGTGTCCATGATCCACGTGATGATCTCGGGGTCGGCGAGTTGGATGATCACGCCGTCGCCGACGCGGCCCGCGACGGCGAGCGCCTTCGGCCCGTAGCCGGCGACGTACATCGGGATCGCGGGCAGCTCGGGGCGCACCCACTTGAGCTGCAGCTCGCGGTCGTTCCAGCCGACCTCGCGGCCGTTCATGAAGTCCTTGATCATCGCGAGCGAGCGCTCGAACTCGGCGACCTTCATCGGCTGACGGCCGATGTAGCGCACGGCCGAGTCGCCGCGGCCGACGCCCATCACCATGCGACCGTCGGAGATGTCCTGCAGCGTCGCGTACGAGCTCGCGAGCACCGTCTGGTCGCGGGTGGCGGGGTTCGTGACGAAATGGCCGAGCTTGATCTTGCTCGTCTCGCGCGCGGCGATCGCGAGCGTCGGAATCGACTCCTGCCAGAGGACGTGGGAGTCGTACGTCCACGCGTACTCGAAGCCGTGGCTCTCGGCGAGCTGGATCAGCTCGAGCCAGCGCTGGTACGGCGGATCCGGAAGGACGGTGACACCGAAGCTCATGGACATGGCGCCAGCCTACTTCGTCATGATCCTGAGGTGAAGATCATTTGCGTAGGGCGCAACTACGCCGAGCACGCAGCGGAGCTCGGCGACGATCCGCCCAAGGTGCCGCTGCTGTTCGGCAAGTGGGAGAACACCCTGATCGGGCCGGGTGACGCGATCGTCCTGCCACGCGAGGCGACGCACGTCGACGCCGAGGCCGAGCTCGCGATCGAGATCGGCGCGCGCGGACGGCGCATTGCAGAGGCGGACGCTCTGTCGCACATCCGCGGCTACCGCGTCGCGAACGACCTGTCGGCGCGGAACATCCAGTACACGGAGGCGCAGTGGACGCGCGCGAAGGGGTTCGACACGTTCTGCGTCGTCGGGGAGAGGCTCGTGCCGGTGTCGGAGCTCGATGACGCGTCCGGGGTGCGCGTCGTGCAGCGGCTGAACGGCGAGGTGCTGCAGGACGGCAACACGAAGGACCTCAGCTTCTCCGTGCCGTTCCTCGTGTCGTACATCTCGGCGACGTTCACGCTCGAGCCGGGCGACCTCATCCTCACAGGGACCCCGTCGGGGGTCGGGTGGGCGCGTGACCCGAAGCTGCCGCTGAAGGAAGGCGACGTCGTCGAGTGCGAGGTCGAGGGCATCGAGACGATCTCGAACCCGGTGGTCAACGAAGCGTGACGACGCTCCTGCTTCTGCTGTTCACGGTTGTCGCGGGATCGTTCCTGCCGATGCAGGCGGGCGTCAACGCGCGGCTGGCGCAGTTCGTCGGCGGGCCGGTGCGCGCGTCGATGATCTCGTTCGGCGTCGGCGCGATCGCGCTGTTCCTCGTCGTGCTGCTCTTCTACCGCTCGGAGGGACACCGTGCGAGCGCGGCGCCGTGGTGGGCCTGGGTCGGCGGACTGCTCGGCGCGTTCTACGTCACGTCGACGGTCGTCGTGCCGGTGCGCGTCGGTGGCGCGGCGTTCTTCGGGGTGCTCGTCGCCGCGCAGCTCGTGACGAGCGTGATCCTCGACCGCCTCGGTGCGATCGGGTTCCCGAAGCACGACCTCTCGCCGGGCCGGCTGATCGGTGTCGCGATGCTGATCGGCGGCGCCGTCCTCGTGCGTGTGTTTTAGCTGCGCGGTCGACACCCGCGGTTGATCCTGAGACGCCGAAAAGCTCAAAGGTGCCTGGCACCTTGAAGGTGCCAGGCGCCGGTTAGGCCAGCCACGCGAGGGTCTTCGCGGTGAGCTTGTCGAGCGCCGCCACCGACATCTCGAGGTGCTCCTTCTTCGTGTCCTCGAGCTTCGTGTGCGACAGGCCGCGGAGGCTCTGCACGAACAGCATCACCGTCGGGATGCCGGCGCGCGACACTTCCGCCGCGTCGTGCAGCGGGCCTGACGGCAGCTGGTGCGACGTGCCGCTCACCTCGCGCACGGTCTCCTGTGCGAAGCCGATCAGCGTCTCGTCGAAGAGGATCGGCTCGATGTTCCAGATCCGCTCCCACTCCACCTCTATGTTCTCCTCGGCGGCGAAGCGCTCCGCGCCTTCGCGCGCCATCGCGAGCATCCGAGCGAGCGAGTCCGCGTTCAGGTGCCGCTGGTCGAGCAGCTGCTCCGCCGTCTCGACGACCGACGTGACGATCCCCGGCTCCGTGGCGACGCCGCCGGAGGTGCACACCGCGCCGTCGCCGACTTCCGCGGCGATCTCGCGAATGTAAAGCGCGAGCTTCGCCGCGCCTGCAAGCGCGTCGCGGCGCGCGTTCATCGGCGTCGAACCGGCGTGCGCCGCCTGGCCGTGCCACGTGAACCGCGAGCGCTCGACGCCGAACGTGCCGAGCACGACGCCGAGCGGCAGGTCCATCGACTCGAGCACCGGGCCTTGCTCGATGTGCAGCTCGAGGTAGGCCGCGGCGTTCGCGAGCTGCGACCGAGCGTCGAGAGCACGATCGAGGTCGACGCCGTGCTCCTTCAGCGCATCCGGCAGCGCGACGCCGTCCCGTGACAGCTTCCGCAGCTCGTCCTGATCTTTCATCGAGCCGGCGGCGGCCGACGAGCCGAACAGCGAGCGCCCGAACCGCGCGCCCTCCTCGTCCGCCCACGACACGAGGCGCACGGTCACGGGCGGCTGCCCCTCCAAGGCGAGCCGGCGCAGAACCTCGACGCCGGCCATCACATTCAGGCAGCCGTCGAGCCAGCCGCCGTTCGGCACCGAGTCCATGTGGCCGCCGATGATCAGCGCGCGATCCGAGGCGCCGGCAAGCGTGAACCACTGGTTCCCTGCCTCGTCGATCTCCTCAACGGCACCTGTCCCCGCCAGCTTCGAGCGCAGGAACTCCCGCGCGGCTTCCCACGTCTCCGTCCATGCGACGCGCTGCGCGCCGTTCTCGTCGCCGGTGAGCGCGCGCAGCTCCTCGAGCTCGGCGACAGTGCGTACGGGGTCGAGCGCCATCTCGCCGCAAGACTAATCGCGTGATAAGACCTCCTCCAATGTTGATGCGGCGCGCACTCGGAAAGACACTCCTCGTCGCCGCCCTCGTCGTCGCACTGATGGCGCTGTGGGAGCTCTACCGCTGGGTCTGGACGTCCGCGGCCTGGACGTGGCCGTTCGTCGTCGACAACACGTCGATGCCGCACGTGTGGACGATCTTCAAGGCGTTCGGCCAGCCCGCGCAGGTGAACCAACCTGCGCTGATCACGATTCTCTTCCACAAGGCGCTGTTCACCGCGAAGGAGTCGGCCGTCGGCTTCGCGCTCGGTGCGGTGGTCGGCTTCGCGCTCGGCGTGATCCTCGCCCACTCCCGCCTCCTGCAGCGCGGCTTCCTGCCCTATATCGTCGCGAGCCAGACCGTGCCGATCCTCGCGATCGCGCCGATGGTCGTCGTCTGGGTGAACCCGAAGCTGCCGGCCGGCCTGAGCGGCTGGGGCGCGGTCGCCGTCATCGCGTCGTACCTCACCTTCTTCCCCGTCGTGATCAACACGCTGCGCGGCCTGCAGTCCGCCGACCGGCGCGCGCTCGAGCTGATGCGCGCGTACGCGGCGAGCTCGTGGACCGTGCTCTGGAAGCTGCGCGTCCCCGCGTCGCTTCCGTACGTGTTCTCGGCGCTGCGCATCGCAGCGACGGCGAGCGTCGTCGGCGCGATCATCGGCGAGCTGCCGTCCGGGCTGCAGTCCGGCCTCGGCGGCGCGATCATCAACTTCAACCAGTACTACTCGATCGAGCCGCAGGAACTGTGGGCGACGAACATCGTCGCTGCGCTCCTCGGCATCGTCTTCTTCGTCGTCGTCGTCGCCGCCGAGAAGGCGGTCGTCCACCGAGCACCGGAGACCACCGCGTGAGCGAGCAAGAGACAGTCGTCCGCGTCGAGAACGTGACGAAGACGTTCCCGCAGGGAAAACTCACCGCCCTGCAGGACATCGATCTCGAGTTGAAGACCGGCGAGTTCGTGTCGCTGATCGGACCCTCGGGCTGCGGCAAGTCGACCCTGCTGCGCGTGATCGGCGACCTGATCGCGCCGACGAGCGGCACCGTGACGGTGAACGGCAAACCGGCGAAGCAGGCGCGCGCCGACCGCGACTACGGAATCGTGTTCCAGGACTCCGTTCTGTTCGAGTGGCGCACCGTCAACAAGAACATCCAGCTCCCGCTCGAGCTGCTCGGGTGGGACCGCGCGAAGCGCAAGGCGCGCGTCGAAGAGATGCTTAATCTCGTCGAGCTGAACAACTTCGGCGACCACTACCCGTGGCAGCTGTCCGGCGGCATGCAGCAGCGCGCGTCGATCGCGCGCGCGCTCGCGTTCGAGCCGAAGCTGCTGCTGATGGACGAGCCATTCGGCGCGCTCGATGAGATGACGCGCGAGCGGCTCAACCTCGAGCTGTTGTCGATCTGGCAGCAGCTGCAGTCGACCGTCGTCTTCGTGACGCACTCGATCTCCGAGGCGGTGTTTCTGTCGACGCGCGTGATCGTGATGAGCCCGCGCCCCGGGCGCATCGCCGGCGCCGTGAACATAGACCTGCCGTTCCCGCGCACCGTCGAGACGCGCGAGGAGCCGCGCTTCTTCGAGCTCGTCACCGAAGTGCGCGAGCTGCTGCGGCGCAGGGGTGGGCTCGAATGAGCTTCGTCGCGAAGCGCGCCGGCGAATGGATCCCGGCGCTGATCGTGTTCGCAGCGACGATCGCGCTGTGGTGGGGCGTCATCGCGTACTGGCACATCCAGCAGTTCCTGCTGCCGTCCCCGAAGGCCATCGTGCAGAGCTTCTGGAACGACCGGCACACGCTCTGGCCGGCAGGCTGGTACACGTTCAAGGAAGCGCTCGGCGGCTTCGCGATCGGCTCGCTCCTCGGGATGATCTCGGCGACGGTCATCGGCCGCTTCAGGACCGTGGGCACCGCGTTCATGCCGATCGCGATCGCGGCGAACGCCGTGCCGATCATCGCGTTCGCGCCGATCTTCGACGTCTGGTTCGACCCGCTGTCACCTCACTCGAAGATGGCGATCGCCGCCGTTCTCTGTTTTCTGCCCGTGATGGTGAACACGATGCGCGGCCTGCAGAGCGCAAGCCCGCGGCAGATCGAGCTGATGCGCTCCTATGCCTGCAGCGACCTCGAGATCTGGCGGCGCGTGCGCGTGCCCGCCGCGCTGCCGTACGTCTTCACCGCGCTGAAGGTCGCCAGCGTGCTGTCCATGATCGGCGCGATCGTCGGCGAGTACTTCGGCGGCTCGTTCAACGCGCTCGGCGTGCTGATCAACAACGACGCGAACATCTTCAACTTCGTCCAGGCGTGGGCCGGGATCCTGGTCGCGTCGCTGCTCGGCCTCGCGCTCTACGGCGGCGTCGTGCTCTCCGAGCGGCTCGTCGTCCGCTGGGTGCCGCCCGAGACCCTCTAGCAAACCGACCCGTCTCCGGTCAGAATCGACGGAGAACCCCCCAGGTCGACAAGAGGAGGAACGAATGAGGAAGCGCTGGGTCGTCGGTGCGCTGCTCGTGGGAGTGCTCGCGCTCGCCGCAGCGGTCGGTATGGCGACGCGTGCGTCTGCCGCGCCGAAGCTCACGAACATCACCCTGCAGCTCAAGTGGGTGCCGCAGGCGCAGTTCGCCGGGTACTACGCGGCGAGCCTGAAGGGCTACTACAAGGCCGAAGGACTGAACGTGACGCTCAAGAACGGCGGCCCGAACATCATCCCGGAGCAGGTCGTCGCATCCGGCCAGGCGCAGTTCGGCGTCGACTGGCTGCCGAGCCTGCTCGCCGCACGTGACAAGAACACGGACCTCGTGAACGTCGCCCAGGTGTTCGCCAAGTCGGGGATGACGCAGCTCACCTGGAAGTCGAGCGGCATCAACACGATCGCGAAGATGCGCGGCAAGAAGGTCGGTAACTGGCTTGGCGGCAACCAGTACGAGCTCTTCGCCGCCCTCACCAAGAACGGGATGGATCCGTCCAAGAACAAGGGCGTGACGATCGTGCAGCAGCCGTTCGACATGAACCTG
>DASZBP010000199.1:0-13270 GCA_035943915.1 Gaiellaceae bacterium
CGATCTCCGCCGGGCTGGACTACCCCGGCGTCGGGCCGGAGCACGCGTGGCTACGCGACTCGGGCCGCGCGCAGTACGTCAGCGCGACCGATCAGGACGCGCTCGACGCGTTCCATCGCCTGTGCGAGACGGAGGGAATCGTCCCCGCACTCGAGTCGTCGCACGCGCTCGCGCGCGCGCTCGACCTCGACGCGGAGCTGATCTGCGTGTGCCTCTCCGGCCGCGGTGACAAGGACCTCGCCGAGATCCTCGCGCGCGAATCGTCGTGAAGAAGCTCGTGATCTACCTCATGGCCGGCCCGGAGACGCCGGAGCTGGCGCAGGCCGCCGTCGAAGGCGGCGCGGACATCATCGAGTTCGGTATCCCGTTCTCCGACCCGCTCGCGGACGGCCCGGTCATCCGCCGCGCAGGCGAGCGTGCGCTCGCGCAGGGGATGCGCACTGCGCAGTGCTTCGAGTGCCTGGCGCGTACGCGCGACCTGGTGGACGTGCCGATCATCCCGATGACGTACGCATCGCTGCTCGACGCGTACGGCTGGGAGCGCTTCGACGCGGATGCGCGCGCTGCGGGCGCGACGTCGCTGCTGATCGTCGACCTCCCGGCAGACGAGCGCACGGAGACGAAGCGCATCCAGCTCGTCGCGCCGACATCGACCGACGAGCGGATCCGGCTGGCGGCCGAGTCGACCGACGGCTGGCTCTACCTGGTCACCGTCACAGGCACGACGGGCGCGCGGGCGGAGCTCGCCCCCACGCTCGCGCCGCTCGCCGAGCGCGTGCGGAAGGTGACGGACGTCCCGTTGTACGCCGGCTTCGGCATCTCGACGCCCGAGCACGCGCGCGCGGCGGCGGAGTTGGTCGACGGAGTGGTCGTTGGATCGCGGGCCGTGCAGGTCGCAGAAGAAGGGCCGGACCCGCTGCGCACGTATGTCGCCTCGCTCAAGGAGGCGATCGCGTGAAGGTGATCGTCGTCGGTGCGGGCGTCTTCGGCGCATCGACCGCGCGCGCGCTCGCAAAGCGCGGCTGGGACGTGACGATCGTCGAGCAGTACGTCCCGGGGACGGTGCGCGCCGCATCCGGAGGCGACACGCGGCTGCTGCGCATGGCACACGGCGACGTCGACTGGTACGCGCAACTCGCATACGACGCGCGCGCGCAATGGATCGAGCTGCAAGAGCAGACAGGCGTACGGATCTGGGAGCCCGTCGGCGTCGCCTGGTTCGCGCAGACGGCGGACGGGTTCGAGGCACACAGCCGCGAGGCCCTCACCCGTCTCGACATCCCGAACGAGTGGCTCGCCCCGGAGGATGCGCGCGGCCTGTACCCGAGCCTGAACGTGGACGACCTTGCTGGCGTGCTCTTCGAGCCGGACGCCGGTGTGCTGCACGCGCGTCGCGCGACGCAGCTGCTCGTCGAGGACGCAGAGCGACTCGGCGCGACACTCGAGACGAGCCGCATCACGCCGACCGACGGCCCGGAAGCCGACGCCGTGATCTGGGCGTGCGGCGCGTGGCTGCCGCAGCTGTTCCCGCAGCACGTCGAGATCACGCTGTCGCGGCGCGACGTCCTCTTCTTCGGCGGCGACGGCAGCTGGCGCGGCACTCCCGGCTTCTGCGACTACGACGCACCGTTCTACGGGCACGGCGAGGTCGCCGGGCTCGGCGTGAAGGTGGCGCCCGACTATGCCGGCGATCCGCTCGACCCCGACACCGTCGACCGCGTGCCGTCAGCCGAGCGGCAGGCCGAGGCGCGCGCGTACGCCGCGCACCGCTTCCCGGCGCTCGCCGACGCGCCGATCGTCGGCGCCCGTGTCTGCCAGTACGCACTCACCGGCGACACGCACTTCCTCTTCTCGCAGCACCCGGAGAACGAACGCTGGTGGATTCTCGGCGGGGGGTCGGGGCACGGCTTCAAGCACGGGCCGGCGCTCGGGGACTACGTCGCGGACTGCGTCGAGGGTCGTCGCTCGCCCGAGGCCTTCCATGGCCTCGGCGCTCGAACCGGCGACGCCGGGCTGCGGACCGCTTCTTCCGGCTAGGCGTCCTCGGCCTCCGCTTCCGCTTCCTCGAACGCGAGCATCAGCTTGCGCAGCAGCGCGTTCAGCTTCTTCTTGTCCGGCTCCGTCAGCGCGCGCGTGAAGAACGCCTCCTTGCGCGCTTGCACCGACGCCGCGGCATGCCACTTGTCCCGCCCCGCGTCGGTGAGCTCGACGATCACGCTGCGCCGGTCGTCCGGGTCGGCGAGGCGGCGGATCAGGCCTTCCTTCTCCAGGTTGTCGAGCCGGCTCGTCATCGCGCCGGTCGACACCTCGAGGTAGCGCGCGAGCACGCCGGCCTTGCGTGGGCCCGAGTTGCGCAGCGTCGTCATGACGTGCCAGTCGGGGTACGAGATCCCGAACTCCTTGAGGGTCGCCTCGTGACCGCGCTTGATGCGGCGGTTGATGCCGCCGATGCGGTCGATGATCCCCTCGACCTCGTAGTCGAGCCCCTCGATCGGCTCGAGCCCGTCGAGGAACCTGTCGATGTGGTCGCGTTCTTCGGGAGCCATCTCGTTGCCATGATGGTGCCAAAGTGTCTTGACGTCAAGTTACTTTGTGTGTAGTCTCTCGATATCAAGATACTTGAGACCGAGAGAAAGGAGCCTCCTCATGAGGCCTTGGAATCCCGAAGCAACGAAGTTCCTCGCAGACGCGCACGTCGAGATGCTCCGCGGCGGCGCGCGGCGGCCGGCCCTTCGCCGGCTGCCCCGCCGCAACTAGGCAGGCCAGAAGCCGTCGAGCATCTCGGCGTGCTCCGTTCCGTCTGCCAATATCGAACACCTGGAGCGCGTGTCCCGCAACCGGCTCGTCCTGATCGCATGCATCCTCGGCTCGGTCATCGTGTTCCTCGACTCGACCGTGGTGAACGTCGCCCTCCCCGCGATCAAGCACGACCTCGGGGGCGGCCTGACGCTGCAGCAGTGGCTCGTCGACGCGTACCTGCTGACGCTCGGCTCGCTGATCCTCGTCGGTGGCTCGCTCGGCGACCTGTTCGGCGCGCGGCGCCTCTTCCTGATCGGGATCGTCTCGTTCGGCATCATCTCCGCGGGCTGCGCGGCGGCGCCGGACGGAACGGTGCTGATTCTCCTGCGCGGGCTGCAAGGCGTGTCGGGCGCCGTCCTCACGCCGGCCGGGCTCGCGGTGATCGCGAAGACCTTCCGGGGCGAGGAGCGCGGCGCAGCCATCGGCACATGGACCGCGTGGACGGGCATCGCGTTCGTGATCGGGCCCGTCGTCGGCGGGTGGCTCGTCACGAACGCGTCTTGGCGGTGGATCTTCCTGATCAACGTGCCGTTCGCCGTCGTCACGGCCGCGCTCGTCGTCTACGCGGTGCCGCGCGACATGGGCAAGCGCACCCGGGTCGACTTCGTCGGTGCCGTGCTCTGCGCTGTCGGCCTCGCCGGGCCGGTCTACGCGCTGATCGAAGAGCCTCAGCACGGCTGGGGCAGCGCAATGATCCTGGGTGCGCTGCTCGGCGGGCTCGCGTTCCTCGCGCTCTTCATCGTGTGGGAGACGCGCACGAAGTCGCCGATGCTGCCGCTCTCGCTGTTCTCCGGACGCAACTTCACTTTCGCGAACGTCGAGACGCTGGCCGTCTACGCCGGCCTGTCGACGCTCACCTTCTTCCTCACGCTCTTCCTGCAGCAGATCGACGGCTACAAGGCGCTCACGAGCGGGCTCGCACTCGTCCCGATCACCGTCGTCATGTTCTTCCTCTCGCCGCGCGTCGGACGTCTGTCGATGCGCTACGGACCGCGCCTCTTCATGGGTCTCGGGCCGATCGTCGCCGCTGCCGGGGTGCTCGCGCTCGTGCGGCTCAAGCCCGGCTTCTCATACTGGCTCGAGCTCTTCCCGCCGGTGATCGTCTTCTCGATCGGGCTTTCGATGATCGTCGCGCCGCTGACCGCGACCGTGCTCGCCGACGTCGACGACACCGACAGCGGCATCGCAAGCGGCGTGAACAACGCGGTCGCGCGGGTCGCGGGCCTGCTCGGGATCGCGGGCCTCGGTGTCGCCGCCGCGAGCTCGAGCAACGAGCTCAGCCTGCACGGCTACCGCATCGCGATGGGAATCACGGCGGCCCTGATTGCGTTTGGCGGTGTCATCGGCTTCGGCGGGATCAGGAACCCCTCGTGAGCTTGCTCACGTCTCCGGGATGTCGCTGTCGGCGCGCGGCCGCAGGGAACAGTGCTTTGCACGGGCCCGGAAGCCCGGGTGCCGACAGCGGCGTCAGCCTTTCGCGGAGCCCGGCTCCGCCGGGCGTGAGCGAAAGGCGGCCGGTGGCGTGAGTGACGCTGCGCGGATTGAGTTCGACCGTGTGACGAAGCGGTACGAGGGGCGCGGGCGCGACGCGGTGCACGAGCTGACGCTCGACATCCCGGCGGGCAGCTTCTGCGTGCTCGTCGGCCCGTCCGGCGGCGGCAAGTCGACGGCGCTGAAGATGGTCAACTGCCTGATCCCGTTCGACTCGGGCGAGATCCGCATCGACGGGCGCAGCGTGCACTCGCTCTCCCCGGTCGAGCTGCGGCGCGGCATCGGCTACGTGATCCAGAACATCGGCCTGTTCCCGCACATGACGATCGGCGAGAACATCGGCACAGTCCCGCGGCTGCTCGGTTGGCCCCGGCAGCGAATCCGTGAGAGGACAGCCGAGCTGCTCGAGCTCGTCGGCCTTGAGCAGGACGACGCCAAGCGCTACCCCGCGGAGCTGTCGGGGGGCCAGCGCCAGCGCGTCGGCCTCGCGCGCGCGCTCGCGGCCGATCCGCCACTGCTGCTGATGGACGAGCCGTTCGGCGCGCTCGACCCGATCACGCGTTTCCGCCTGCAGACCGAGCTCAAGCGCCTGCACGACGAGGTGTCGAAGACGGTGATCTTCGTCACGCACGACATCGACGAGGCGATCCGCATGGGCGATCGCATCGCGATCCTGCGCGAGGGCGGCGTGCTCGCGCAGTACGACACGCCGGACGCGATCCTCGAGCATCCCGCCGACGACTTCGTCGCGCAGTTCATCGGCGAGGACCGCGCACTGCGCCGCCTTGCGCTGAAGACACTGCGCGACGTGAAGCTCGAACCCGTTACGCGCAGCGAACCAGGTTCGCGCGTGTCGCCGGACACCACGGTCCGCAATGCCGTGAGCCTCATGCTCGAGACCGGCGCGAACGAGGTCGTCGTCGTCGACGGCGACACGGAGCTCGGCGTGTTCCGCCTCGAAGACGCAGGAGCGCTCCTGTGAAGCGCGCCGGCGGCCCCACCGTCATCCCGAACTTCGGCCACGGCAGCTCGTGCGTCACCGGCGACCACGTTTTCTGCTGGGGCTGGGTGCGCGGCCACTGGGCCGACACGCTCGGGCCGGCACTCACGCAGCACGTCGAGCTGACGGCTATCGCCGTCGGCATCGGCTTCGCGATCGCGTTCCTGCTCGGGCTCGCGACGCACCGCGTCAACCGCATCGAGCAGCCGGTCGGGGTCGTCTCCGCGCTGCTCTACACGATCCCGAGCTTCGCGCTGTTCCAGCTGCTCGTCCCGTTCACGGGCCTCACGTGGACGACAGTCGAGATCGCGCTCGTCGGCTACACACTCGTCATCCTCTACCCCGCCGTCGTCGCCGGCTTGCGCAGCCCCTCCGACGACGTGCTCGAGGCCGCGCGCGGCATGGGCCTCACGCCGCTGCAGATCCTGACGCGCGTCGAGCTGCCGCTCGCGGTGCCGGTGATCATCAGCGGCCTGCGCGTCGCAGTCGTGTCGACGATCTCGATCGCGACGATCGCCGCGTTCGTCGGGCCATATGGCCTCGGCAACCCGATCTTCCTCGCGCTCAAGGAGCCGACGCCGTTCAAGACCGAGATCTACACGGCGGGCTTCCTTGCGGTTGCGCTGGCGCTCGTGTGCGACGCGGCGCTGCTGATCCTGCGCCGCACCCTCGTGCCCTGGGCCGACCGGAGGTTCGCATGAGCCTGCTGCTCGACGCCGCGAACGCGCACACGTTCGTCGACGCGTTCCGCTTCATCGGCGACAACCCGGGCTTTCTCGCGCGCAAGGCGCTCGAGCAGCTCGAGCTGTCCGGCGCCGCACTCGGCATCGGCCTCGCGGTCGCGCTGCCGCTCGGGGTCGTGCTCGGGCACTTGCACCGCGGCTCGGGCGTCGCGGTCGGCGCGTCGATCGTCGGACGCGCGTTGCCGAGCCTCGTCCTGATCGCGGCGTTCCTCACGCTGCTCGGCATCGGCTTCGTGAACAACATGGTCGCGCTCGCGGTGCTCGCGACCGGGCCGATCCTCACCAACAGTTTCGACGCCGTCGACCGGGTGGACCGGGACGCTGTCGAATCGGCACGCGGCATGGGCATGACCGGGATGCAGATCCTGCATCAAGTCGAGTTGCCTTTGGCGCTGCCGCTGCTCTTCATCGGCATCCGCATCGCAGCAGTGACGGTCGTCGCGACCGCGCCGATCGCTGCGATCGCCGGCGGTGGAGGCCTCGGCGACATCATCGTCAACCAGGCGAGCTACCGGCTCTCAGGCGTGCTCGGTGCCTCGCTCTGCGTGATGGCGTTGTCGGCCGGGGTGTTCGTTGCGCTCATCTGGTTGCAGGGTGCTCTGACCCCGGCGGGCGTTCGGCGTATTAGGGTCGGAGTCGACCCCTCACGAAAGGAGTAGGAGTGATTCGCAAGCACAATCGCCGCGCGGCCAAGGCGGCTTTCGCGATCTCCCTCGGAGTCGCGATCGTCATCGGCCTCGCAGTGGCAGTCGTCGCAAGCCCAGCGCATGCGGGTTCGGCTGCCGGTACGAAGATCGTCCTCGGCTCGAAGAACTTCCCGGAGGAGGACATCCTCGGGCAGCTCTACAAGCAGGCGCTCGAAGCGAAGGGCTTCAGCGTCTCGTACAAGTCGGAGATCGGCTCGACCGAGCTGATGCAGACCGCCTTGTCGAGCGGGAAGATCAACATGTACCCGGAGTACACGGGCGTCATCGTGCAGGACGTGTTCCATCACGCGAAGTCGCCGACAACCGCCTCCGCGACGTACAAGCTCGCAAAGTCGCTCGAGGCCGGCAAGGGGTACTGGCTCGGCAACCCGACGCCGTTCTACGACACGGACGTGCTCGCCGTGACGAACGCGACGGCGCACAAGTACGGGCTGCACTCGATCGGTGACCTGAAGAAGGCCGGTGCGTTCACGATCGGCGGGTTCCCGGAGTGCAAGACGCGCAATACGTGCTTCGTCGGGTACACGCATCAGTACGGGCTGTCGAAGGCGAAGTTCGTGCCGCTCGCCGGCATCTCGGCCTATGCCGCGCTCGACGCCGGCAAGGTCGTTGCCGCCGACGTGTTCTCGACCGACCCGCCCCTGGCGAAGCCGTCGAAGTACACGGTGCTCAAGGACCCGAAGCACATCACCGGGTTCCAGAACGTGGCCGTGATCGCGAAGAAGTCCGTGGTGTCGGCGAAGGCCGCCGCCACGATCAACGCCGTGTCGGCGAAGCTTTCGCTGCCGGCGATCATCGCGATGAACAAGGCGGTCGAGGTCGACAAGCAGTCGGCCGCGTCGGTCGCCAAGGCGTTCCTGAAGGCGAATCATCTCGCCTAATCGCATCGTCGTCCTCGGTGGAGGGTCCAGCGGAGAACACTTCGTCTGGGCCCTCCGCCGGCTCGACACCGAGAGCGAGGTGATGGTGATCGAGCGGCGCCTCGTCGGCGGCGAGTGCTCGTACTGGGCATGCATGCCGACGAAGACGATGCTCCGCGCGCCGGAGATCGTCGCGGAGGCGAACGCGTCGTTCGGCGCCGTCGTCGGCGCAGAGCTCGACGTCGCGCGCGTATTCGCGTGGCGCGACGCCGTCGCAGAGCGCGACGACTCGTCGCAGGTCGAGTGGCTCGTGTCGCAGAATGCGAAGCTCGTCCGCGGCGACGCGGTGATCGAGCGTCCCGGTGCCGTGCGCGTCGACGGCGTGGAGATCGAGTACGACCGGCTGGTCATCGCGACAGGCTCGTCGCCTGCGATCCCGCCGATCGAGGGCCTCGAGGACGTCGACTACTGGACGAACGTCCACGCGACCGAGACGCTCGAAGTTCCGGAGCGGCTCGTCGTTCTCGGCGGCGGTCCCGTCGGCTGCGAGCTGGCCCAGTTCTTCCGCCGCGTCGGCTCGCACGTGACCATCGTGCAGGGCGACGACCGGATCCTGTCGCGCGTGGATGCAGACGCCGCGGAGCTGGTCGACGCGTCCCTCCGGGAGGATGGTGTCGAGATCGTCCTACAGGCGCGGGCCGAGAAGGCTACGAAGAACGGCCTCGTCCTGGCGGACGGGCGCGAGCTCGAGTTCGACCGGCTGCTCGTCGCCACGGGCCGCAAGCCGAACGTCGACGGGCTCGACGCGCTCGGGCTGACGATCACCCGGCGCGGGATCGAGGTCGACGAGCGCATGCGCGCAGCGGAGAACGTCTGGGCCGCCGGCGACGTCACCGGCATCGCGCCGTTCACCCACGTCGGCAAGTACCACGCGCGGGTCATCGCCTACGACATGGACGGACGTGACGTGCGCGCCGACCACCGCGCAGTGCCGGCCACCATCTTCACCGACCCGCAGGTCGCGATGGTAGGCGACACCGAAGGCGGCGTCAGCGCGCGGTGGGAGCTCACCTCCACGCCGCGGCTCTCGACCTACGAGCGTCCGAAGCATCCCGGGTTCGTCAAGGTCGTCGCCGACCCGGAGCGCCGTGTGCTGAAGGGCGCTGTCGCGGTCGGCCCGGAGTCGGGCGAATGGCTGCAGCAGCTCACACTCGCGATCCGCGCGGAGACGCCGATCGAGGTGCTGCTCGACGTCATCCCGCCCTACCCCACGTTCAGCGAAGCGGTCTTCCTGGCTTTGCGCGAGCTCAATCTCGATCTTTAAGGCAGTCGCTCGCCCGTGGCCTTCGCCGCTGCGAGCGAGCCGAGCAGGAAGAACGCCGCCGCACCGGCGAACCACGACGAGATCTCGCGGCGCTGCTGCTTCGTGACGACGCTGTTGCTGAGCCGCTTGTAGACGGCCTCGACCTTCTCCGCGGACTCCGCCTGGAATGCGAGGCCGCCGGTCGCGGCAGCGATCTGGCCGAGCGTCGCCGGGTCCGGCGGCACCGGGAAGTTGCCGCCGCCGCCGCCACCGCCGAAGCCGAACCCGAACTGGTTGTCGTGGAGCACGCCGCTCTTCGTGCCGAGCGCGATCGTGTAGACCGGGATGCCCGCATCCTTCGCGAGCTGCGCTCCCTTGAGCGGTGCGAGCGTGCCACGCGTCTGCGCGCCGTCGGAGAGCAGCACGATTGCCGCCGGGATGTGCCCGTTCTTCCCGCGCGGCGCGTTGTGGCCGATCGAGGAGAGCACGGTGTTCACCGCGTCCTGCAGGCCGTCACCGATCGCCGTTCCCGACTCGGGCTCGAGCAGGTCCACGCCCTCGCGCATGATCCCGCGGTTGGTCGTCGGGGGCACGAGCAGCTGTGGCGACGTCGAGAACGACACGAGACCGACGCGAACGTGCTTCGGGACGCGGTCGAGGAACGCGAACATCGCCGCCTGCGCTGCGCCCAGCCGCGTCGGCTTCACGTCATCCGCGCGCATCGAGCCCGACACGTCGACCAGCAGCACGATCGTCGCGCGCGACGTCGCGGTCGAGACCTCCGCGTTGGGCCGGCCGAGCGCTGTCGCTGCGAAGGCCAGCGCGAGCAGGAACAACGCAAGCGGAACCCAGCGACGCCACGTCGAGCGGCGTGCGACGGCCACCGAGGCGAGCACGTCGATGTTCGTGAACGCAACCGCGTAGCGGGCCTGGCGGCGGTCGATCCACAACACGAACGCGAACACTGCGGGGATCAGCAGCAGGAACAGCAACAGCCAAGGGGACTCGAACCTCATGGGGCGCACTTCGCGCCGACCTGCACGACGGCGTGCGTGTCGATCGACAGCGCGTCGGTCGCAGCGACACTCACGACGACCTTGCGGCCGACGATGGCGTGCTGTGCGTGCACGCGCGCTGCGGCGGCGAGTGACGGCGCCCTCTTTGTGCGGAATGCGATGGCGTGCCAGCCGCCGACCAGCTTCTCGCCGGGCAAGCACGCGATCGACGCGTTCTTCACCTCGCCCGGCGAGACGACGACGATGCGCGTGCGGAGATCGAGCGACGGGCCGGGCGCGATGCGCGCGGACACCGTCGACCGTCCACCCCCGCCGTTCGCCGGCACGCAGCCGATCCACGGCTCGAACGCGCCCGCACGGCCGGTGACAAGTCCGCGGAACAGGACGCTGCGCGTCGTCGAGACGCCGGGCGAGACGGGCGAACCGATGCGGCCGTCCCAGCTGATGCGCACGGCGTTGTTCGTCGCCAGCGCGTCGACACCCGCGACGACGCCTTTCGTCCCGCACGACAGGAGGAACTGCGTCTCCGCCGTGCCGTGCACGTAGACCCACGGTCCGCCGACCGGAATGCACTTCTGAATGCCCTTGCACTCGTTCTGTGCGCCGGCGGGCGATGCCGTCGCGGCTGCTGCCGCGATGACCGCGACGATGATCAGGCGCCTCACAGGAGCCTCCGGAACCACAGCCCCGAGAGGCCAACGCCGAGAACCATGAACGCGAGCCCGCCGCCGGCAGCTGCGGCTGTCACCTCGATCGTGGCGCGACGCGATCCCGCGCGTGAGCCGAGACTCGCGAACACCTTGTGTGGATCGAAGGCCGCGGGTGAGGCCGCATAGCGTCCGCCTGTCGTGCGCGAGAGGTACTGCAGCGCGACGGGCTGTGCCGGTACTTCGATCTGCTCGGTGAAGCCGCCCTTCAGCGGCTGGTGGACGACGCCGTTCGGCGAGCCGACGAGGATCGTGTACACCGGCACCCTCGCGTTCGCGGCGCGCGACGCTGCCTGCTGCGGCGATACGCGGCCGGCGGTGACGCCGCCGTCCGACACGACGACGATCAGCGCCGGGGGCTTCTTGTGGCTGCTCTTGTCCTCCGGCACCGTGCGCGCGACCTGTACCGCATGGAACACCGCCTGCCCGAGCGCCGTGCCCTGCGGCCCGGTCTTTGCGGCGTCGATCGCGGCGCGCACGCGATTCAGGTCGTTGCTCGGTGGCGCGACGACGTCGGAGTGGTCGGAGAACGTCACCACCGCCATGCGATAGCCCTTCGGCAGGGTGTGCGTGAGCCTCAGAGCGACGGCTTTCGCCTGCGCGAGGCGGTTGGGTCGCGCGTCGTCCGCCGCCATCGATCCCGACACGTCCATCACGACGACGAGCGTCGCCTGGTTGTCCTTCACGGTGTGCTTCGTCTTCGGCCGCGCGAAGCCGACCAGCAGAAGCGCCAGGCCGATCAGCAACAGCGCAAACGGCAGGTGCCGCCGCCACGCGGGCGGCCGCGAGAGCATGTTCGGCAGCAGCGCAGGAGTCGCCCATGCGGCAGCGCGCTGATCGCGCCGCATCTCATGCAACGCGTATGCCAGCGCCGCCAGCGGCACGAGCACGAGCAGCACGAGCAGCGCGGGCGCGGAGAAGCTCACCGGCCCCGTGGCCTCCGCCGCAGGAACGCGGTCAGCGGCCGCAGCCAGTCACCCTCCGTCGAGAGGGCGGTGTGGCGCACCCCGGCGGAAGCCAGCAGCGACACCAGCGCCTGCCGCTCCTCGGCAGCGGCTGTCGCGAAGCGCTCGCGCAGCTCGGAGTCGTGCGTGTCGACGCGCAGCTGCCGTCCGCTCTCGGGGTCGACGAGCCGCAGCACACCCACGTCGGCCAGCTGCTGCTCGCGCGGGTCGCGCACCTCGACTGCGAGCACGGTATGCCGCCCCGCGAGGCGCAGCAAAGACGAATGCCAGTCGATCGGCCCCCGGAAGTCGGAGACGACGACCACGAGCGCGCGCTGCTTCGCGACGCGGTCGGCGAGGTCGAGCGCCCCGCGCAGCGAGCCGCTCCCGCCCGCGGGCAGTTCGCGCAGCACCCTCAGCGTCTCGAGCAGCGCGACGCGTCCCTGCCGCGGGGGCTCGACGTTCGGCTCGTCGCCGAACGTCACGATGCCGAGGCGGTTGCCGCGGCGTGTTGCCGCGTAGCCGACGGCGATCGCGACGCCTTCTGCAACATCGGCCTTGCGACGCTCGCTCGTGCCGAACTGCATCGACGCCGACGCGTCGATCACGAGCCACGTGACGAGAACGCGCTCTGCGAGCTCGACACGCACGTGCGGCTCGTTGGTCCGCGCGGTGACGTTCCACTCGATGCGGCGCACGTCGTCGCCGGGCTCGTAGGGCCGAACCTGCCAGAGCTCGCTGCCGATGCCCGCGAACGCGGAGCGGTAGTCGCCGGCGAGCAGCCCGTCGACGCGCCGCCCGACCGCGAGCTCGAGCGCCCGCAGCGACGTCGTCGACAGCGGCCCCGGCCCCGGACGCGCCGGCGACCGAAGCGGCGCGAACGGGTCGTTACTCCGCTCCGGCGCCGGCGAAGCCGGCACCTCCGCTACTGGCGCGCCTCCGTCGAGCCTACGGCGCGGACTCAACTGACGGCGCGGTGAAGGTCGAGTTGAGGCATGGGGACGCACGCGACGACGGCGTCGAGGATCGTGTCCGGCGGCAGCTCCTCGGCGAGCGCGCGGTACGACAGCACGAGGCGGTGGCGGAACGCGTCGCGGACGAGCTCGAGCATGTCGGCCGGCACGACGTAGTCGCGGCCGCGGATCAACGCGAGCGCACGCGCCGCGGAGACGAGGCTGATCGGCCCGCGCGGGCTGGCGCCGAACGAGATGTAGTCGACGAACTGCGACAGATGGTGATCCTGCGGCCGGCGCGTCGCCGTGGCGATATCGACCGTCCAGCTGATCAGCGCCGGGTCGACGAACACCTGCCGCGCCTGCTGCTGCAGGCCGCGGAGATCCTCGATCGACAGCACCTGCTGCAGCTGCGGCGTCTGCTCGAGCGAGCGGGATACGACGGTGAGCTCCTCGTCGTGCGACGGGTAGTCGACGAGCACCTTCAGCATGAAGCGGTCGATCTGCGCCTCCGGCAGCGCGTACGTGCCCTCGGACTCGATCGGGTTCTGCGTCGCGAGCACGAGGAACGGGTCGGGCACCGGGAACGTCTGCTTGCCGATCGTCACCTGGCGCTCCTGCATCACCTCGAGCAGCGCGGACTGCACCTTCGCCGGCGCGCGGTTGATCTCGTCTGCGAGCAGGAAGTTGCCGAAGACGGGACCGAGTTCCACGTCGAAGTCGTGGCGGTCGGGCCGGTAGACGCGC
>DASZBP010000200.1:0-9057 GCA_035943915.1 Gaiellaceae bacterium
GCCGCGACCCGCGCGTCTCCGTCACGGTGCTTCCGGAGAACCCGCAGAACGGCTACGTCTCCGTCACGGGCACGGCGGAGATCACCGAGGAGGGCGGCAAGGAGCACATCGACAAGCCGCCAAGAAGTACCTCGGCGTCGACGAGTACCCCTACCTGCAGCCGGGCGAGCGCCGCGTGATCGTGTCGGTCACGCCGGAGCGCGTCGACTCGATGGGGTTCGACTAGGCGTACGCGCGCCCGAGCATCGTCGCGACGGCGTCGTCGAGCGACAGCGATTCCTCGAGGATCACCTCGCCGTCGACGCCGAGCACGTCGTGCTCCTTCCACCACGCACGCATCTCATCCGCGCCGAATGCCGCGTCTGCTTTCGTGGCATGGCGACGCACGGTCTCGTCGAACGAAACGTCGAAGTAGAACGCGTGCGACTCGTCGGCGAGCGACATCAGGCCGGTGAGCATCTCGCCGTACTTCTCAGCGCCGAGGATGCCCTCGACGATGACGTCGAAGCTGCGCGCGAGCGCGAACGTCGCGACAAGCCGTATCAGCGCGAGCGCCTCGGCCCCGCCTTCTTCCTGCTCCTTCAGCACGACGCGGCGGAAGTAGTCCTGCTCCACGACGGCGACTGCCTTCGCTGCGCCGCGCTGGAGGATCGCGGCGCGCAGGCGGCGCGCGGCGGTCGTCTTGCCGGAGCCGGAGTTGCCGCGGATGACGATGACCCTCGTCACAGCTCGAGTTTCGCGCCGAGGAAGCGCGCGAGGCTCTTCAGCGGCTGCTGGATCGGCGCAGGCTTCGCCTCCCACCAGACGCCTTTGACGCGCAGGACGCCCGCCTTCTTGTCGTGCACCGGTTCGATGCGGCCGACGATCTTGTCGCCCCGGAGGATCGGGAGCACGTAGTAGCCGTACTCGCGCTTCGCAGCCGGGACGTACATCTCGAGCCGGTAGTAGAAGCCCCACAGCGCCTCGGCGCGCGCCCGGTCGTGGATGAGGCGGTCGAACGGCGAGAGGATGGTCGTGCGCGCAGGCACGGGGGAGTCGGCGGCGTCGGGGTGCGGGACGAGCTTGCCGCGCTCGAGCTTCACGCCGAGCGAGCGGAAGCGTTTCTCTTCCATGACGGCCAGCGCGTCCTTCAAGGGCAGCGTCTCCGTCTCCGGCCACCAACGCTCGGCGAGATCCCACACGCGTTGCTTGCCGCGCCGGCCGACGACCGCCACTTCGCCGCGCGCGCTCATGCACTCGAGGAGCAGGCCCATCTTGCGCGCGCCCCACCAGCGGTGCGCTTCGCGCTGGTGCTCGGCGTAGTCCTCGATCTCGCGCGACAGCAGCGGCCCGCGGCGCTCGAGCTCCTTCAGGACGTACCGGCGGTACGGCGCGTTTTCCCTGAGCCAGTCGATCGTGCGCAGATCCATCGGGCGGTCCCTGCGCTTCATGCGCGCCCTGAGGATCGGGAGGTCCTCGGCGGGGTAGATGAATGCGTCCCATTCGACGAGCTCACGCGTCTCCCAGAGCAGCCGGTCGAGCTCGCTGCGGTCGTGTGGGCCGAGGCGGCTCCAGAGCACCATCTCCTGCGGTGTCGCGACCTGCGCGATCGGGTCCATCTGCAGGAAGCCGAGATGCCTGACCGTCGCGAGAACGTCGGTTGCGCTTCCGTCGAGCAGCTGGGCGTGCACCGCCATGCGCCGCGCCTGCTCGACGTTCACAGCTCCACGCGCTCCAATCCGAGCATGCGCGCAAGTCTCGCTGCTGCGCGCTCGAGCTTGTCGGCGGTGTTGCCGCGCACCTTCGCCTCCGGTGTGAAGCGGCGAACGCGGAGGACGCCTTCGGCACGGTCCGCCTTCAGGTCGGCACGGCCGAGAAAGCGGTCGCCGGCGAGCAGCGGCAGCACGTAGTAGCCATACGCGCGCTCGTGCTCGCGCTTGTACACCTCGATCACGTGACGGAAGCCGAAGAGGCGCTCGAGCAGCGGCCGGTCCCAGACCAGGTTGTCGAACGGGCACACGAGCGTCGGCGGGGCGGGCGTCTCGAGCAGCTCGGCGCCGGCGGCGATGTAAAACGGCGCGCCGCCGTCGTCGACGTCGAGCGTCTGCAGCCGGCCTTCCTCGACGAGCGCTTCGAGGTGGTGGTGGAGCCGCACCTTTCCGCCCTTCAGGCGCCAGTGCTCGCGGATTGCCGCTTCGGTGAGTGCGCCCCTCGCGTGGACGGCGAGCAGCGCGAGCGTGCGGAGCGTCTCTTCCTCGCTGGGTGTCGGTGCGTCGAGCCACTGCTTCGGGATGACGCGCTCCGCGAGGTCGTAGGAGCGCTGGAAGTTGCGGCGCCCCGCGATTGCGAGATCGCCACGGTCCCACAACGCCTCGAGCACCGCCTTGGCGGGCTTGCGGCTCCACATGCCGCCGGAGCCTTCGCCTTCGAAATCGCGCGACGCCAACGGGCCTTCGGCGCGGATGCGCGCGAGCACGGGCTCGACGAGGTCGGCATGCTCGCGAAACGCGCGGTCGTGGATGCCCCAGTGGCCGCCGCTCGCCATCGTGCGGCGGAAGTGCGGCCACAGCTCGATCGGCAGCAGGCAGGCCTCGTGCGCCCAGTACTCGAAGCTGCGCCCGGTGCGCAGCAGCTCGCTCACGACGGTGTCGGCGAACACGCCGACGCGCGCGCCGATCGTCAAGCGGTGCGCGCGATCGACGGTCGAGATCGAGTCGAGCTGCACTGCAGTGAGCCGGCGAATCGTGCTCTCGACGTCATCCGCAGACGCGCGCCTGAACCGCGCCGCGTACCCCTGCGAAGCGACCATGTGACGACGGATCCTGGCCGGCGAGACGGACATGTCCCGACCCTAACGACGCGAACACCGCGCGTCGTCCCGTGTGCAGGCGCTTTGCCGCTGCGCGGCGCAACGTCCGTGACCCGCACGGCCGCGGCCCCTCCGGAAACGGGGTCAGACACTTGCCAGACCCCGCGAACGCAGCTAGCGGGCGTGCGCGAGGTAGTCGAGCAGGTCGCTGCGCGTGACGACGCCGACGGGCTTGCCCGCGTCGACCACGACGACGGCGTTCGTGCCGCCCGTGAGCGCGGTGACGATCTCGTCGACCGACTGATCCGCGTCGACCGTCGCGAGCGGTCCCTGCATCGCGCCGGCGACGTCTTCGTGCAACGCGTCCGCGTTCTTGAATACGCGATCGAGCAGCGCGCGATCCTGCAGCGACCCGATCACATCGACGAGCGACGTCACCTCGCCGTCGCGCACGACCGGCAGCTGTGAGATCGAATGCTGCTCCATCACCGCGATCGCCTCCGACACCTTCTGGTGCGCCGAGATCGTGACGAGGCCTGGTCCCTGCTTCGCGCGCAGCAGGTCGCGCACCGTCGGTGCGGGCGCGGAGCGCTCGAGGAACCCGTGCTCGATCATCCAGTTGTCGTCGAGGAACTTCGAGAGGTACGAGCGGCCGGAGTCCGGCAGCACCGTCAGCACCTGCGCGCCCTCGGGACGCGTCGCCGCGTAGCGGAGAGCGCCTGCGATCGTCGAGCCCGCCGAGCCGCCGACGAGCAGCCCTTCCTCACGTGCCATGCGCCGCGCGGCGAGGAACGAATCGCGATCCGACACGCGAATCCATTCGTCCACGACCTCGGGGCTCATCGTCTCCGGCCACGTGTCCTTGCCGATGCCCTCGACGAGGTACGGATGGAGGTCGGCCTCGCTCTTCGCGGTGTACACCGACCCCTCCGGATCGACGCCGACGATCTTCACGTGCGGCGCGTGCTCCTTGAAGAAGCGGCCCACGCCGCTGATCGTCCCGCCCGTGCCGACCGAGATGATGATTGCGTCGAGATCGCCGCCGGTCTGCTCCAAGATCTCCGGCCCCGTCGTGAGGTAGTGCGCCTCCGGGTTCGACATGTTCGAATACTGGTCCGGCTTGAACCCGCCGGGAATCTCCTCGGCGAGGCGCGACGACACGGAGTAGTACGACTCCGGCGAGTCATGGTCGACGGCCGTCGGCGTGATCACGACCTCGGCGCCGTAGGCGCGGAGCATCGAGATCTTCTCCTGGCTCATCTTGTCCGGCATGACGAAGATGCACCGGTAACCCTTCTGCGCCGCCGCCATCGCGAGCCCGACGCCGGTATTGCCGGACGTCGGCTCGACGATCGTCCCGCCCGGCTTGAGCAGCCCGTTGCGCTCCGCGGCTTCGACCATCGCCATCCCGATGCGGTCCTTGTTGGAGCCGCCCGGGTTCAGGAACTCGAGCTTCGCGAGCAGCTGCGCCGGGACGCCGCTCGAGATGCGGTCGAGCCGCACGATGGGCGTCCCGCCGACGAGGTCGAGGACGTTTGGATACTCGCGACTCACCGCGCGAGAGCCTAGTCAACCGCCGCTAGGCGAGGGAGCTCTGAGCTTCGGGCGCGAGCTCGTCGTTCCTGATCAGCGTGAGCCCGGCGACGAGCGCCACGACCGAGATCCCGACGAGCACCCAGAACGCGAGGGTCGTGCCCGACGTGAATGCGCGCGCGAAGCCCTGCTCGGGCAACTCGTGGTTGAAGCGGCTGATCGAGACCGACGAGCACACGGCGACGCCGACGGCGCCGCCGATCTGCTGCGCGGTGTTGATCAGTCCCGACGCGACGCCGGCGTCGTCGCGGTCGATGCCGGCGAGCGCAGCGATCGACACGGGGATGAACGTGAACGCCAGCGCGAATCCGACGAACAGGTAACCCGGCAGGAGATGAACGGCAAACGACCCATGCGTCGGGACTTGCGTGTACCAGACGCTGCCCGCCGTCATGGCGAGGAATCCGAGCGCAAGCACCGGCTTCACGCCGATCTTGGTCGTCAGCGCCTGGGCGAGCCCGGCCCAGAGGATCGCCGTGCCCGCCGTCGACACGAACGTGAGCCCGGTGCGCAGCGCCGAGTAGTGCAGCACGTTCTGCACGTACAGCGTCAGCAGGAAGAAGTTCGCGAACGTGGTCGCGCCGAGCAGCAGTCCCGCGACGTTCGCGCCCGCGACGGTGCGGATGCGGAAGATGCGGAACGGCATCAGCGGGTCCTTGACGCGTGTCTCGACGACCAGGAACGCGAGCAGCAGCACGACTGCGACCGCGACGCGGGACAGCGTCCATCCGGACGTCCAGCCATGGCCCGGCGCGTTCGACACGGCATAGACAAGCAGCGCGAGACCGGCGGTCACCGTGACCGCGCCGGCAATGTCCTGCGACGTCTCGCGCTCGGAGCGGCTCTCGCGCACGAAGCGCGGCGTCAGCGCGAACGCGAGCACGCCGACCGGCACGTTGACGAAGAAGATCCACTCCCAGCCGAGGTACTTCGTCAGCACGCCGCCCGCGAGCACTCCGACCGCGGCGCCACCCCCGCCGAGCGCGCCCCAGATGCCGAGCGCCTTGTTGCGCTCCGCGCCTTCGTCGAACGTGGTCATCACGATCGACAGCGCCGACGGGGTGATCACCGCAGCCCCGAGGCCCTGCACGGCGCGGGCCGCGATCAGCACGCCTTCCGACCACGCCAGCCCGCAGAGGAGGGAGGCGAGCGTGAAGATCACGACGCCCACGAGGAAGATGCGCCGGCGGCCGAACAGATCGGCAAGCCTTCCGGCGAGCAGGAGGATGCCACCGAACGTGATCGCGTACGCCGTGATCACCCACTGCAGGTTGGCCTCGGAGAAATGCAGCGACTTGCCGATCGACGGCAGCGCGACGTTCACGATCGAGACGTCGAGGACGGTCATGAAGAACGCCGCGCACACGACGGCGAGCGCTTTCCAGCGGAGCGGGTCAGCCTGCATCGGTCTCGATCCTAGACCGACAGGGCATACTCGGCGCATGGTCGCGGTCGTCGCTCATTCCGGCAAGACACTCCAGGGCGGTCTGACGGAGCTTCGGCGGGCGCTCGCGGATCACGGCGTCCACGACCCACTCTGGTGCGAGGTGCCGAAGAGCCGCAAGGCGCCGCGCCAGGTTCGGCGCGCCCTCGACCAGGGCGCCGAGCTGGTGATCGTGTGGGGCGGCGACGGGATGGTTCAGCGCTGCGTCGACGTGCTCGCCGGATCGTCGACGGCGCTTGCGATCGTCCCGGCCGGGACTGCGAACCTCTTCGCGACGAATCTCGGGATCCCGCGCGACATCGAACAGGCGGTTCAGACGGCGCTGCACGGCGAGCGCCGCCGCGTCGATCTCGGGCGGTTCGACGGCGAGCGCTTCGCGGCGATGGCCGGCGCGGGCGTCGACGCGCTGATGATCAGGGACGCCGGCAAGGGCTTGAAGGACCGCTTCGGCCGCGCGGCGTATCTCTGGACCGGCTCGCGAAGCCTTCGCGCCAAGCCGTGTCGCGCGCGCATCAAGGTCGACGGTGTCACATGGTTCGACGGCAAGGCGAGCTCGATCCTCGTCGGCAACGTCGGGAAGCTCTTCGGCGGGATCGATGCGTTCGAGGACGCGCATCCGGACGACGGCCTGCTCGAGCTCGGCGTCGTGACCGCGGACAGTGCGCTGGACTGGGGGCGGATGCTCACGCGTGCTGTGGTGGGGAGCGTCGCCGCCTCACCGTTCGCACAGGTGACGAAGGCGCACAAGGTGAACGTCAAGCTCAGTCAGAAGACGCTCTACCAGCTCGACGGCGGCGACCGTGCGAAGGTGACGAAGTTCAAGGTGAAGGTCGAGCCGGGCGCGATCGAGGTCTGCGTGCCGCCCGGCGTCAGTGCCTGAAGTGCCGGCGTCCGGTCAGCACCATCGCTGCGCCCGCGGCGTCCACGGCGGCGAGCACTTCGTCGTCGCGCCGTGACCCACCAGGCTGCGCGATCGCGGCGATCCCGGCCTCGAGCGCAATCTGCGGCCCGTCGGCGAACGGGAAGAACGCGTCGCTCGCCAGTGCGGCGCCCTGCAGCTCGTGGCCGTGCTCGCGCACCTTCTCGACGGCGATCCGCACCGAGTCGACGCGGCTCATCTGTCCGGCGCCGACGCCGATCACCTGCAGGCCCTTCGCGAGCACGATCGCGTTCGACGACACGTGCTTGCACACGCGCCATGCGAACAGCAGGTCGCCCCAGAGCTCCTCGGTCAGCGTGCCGCACGCGACCTCCATCGACTCGCGCTCGTCGATCGAGCTGTCGCGGTCCTGCACGAGCAGCCCGCCGAGCACACGCTTGTAGTCGCGCTCGCCCGGGGAATCGTGGCGCCGTTCCTCGTCGCGGAGCACGCGCATGTTCTTCTTCGTGCGCAGCGCCGCGAGCGCATCGTCGTCGTAGCCGGGCGCGAGCACCACCTCGATGAAGTGCTCCGCGAGGCGCGCGCCGAAGGCGGCGCTCACCGGCCGGTTCAAAATCGCGACGCAGCCGAAAGCGGACACGGGGTCAGACGCGAGCGCGCGCTCCCATGCTTCTTCGATCGTCGCTGCGAGCGCGACGCCGCACGGGTTCGCGTGCTTCACGATCACCGCGCACGGCAGCTCGAACTCGCGGATCACGCGCCGTGCACCTTCGAGGTCGGCGAGGTTGTTGTACGAGAGCTCTTTGCCGCCGAGCTGGTCGACGCGCGAGAGCAGGTGGCGGCGCGCCCCGAGCTCCTCGTAGTACGCGGCACCCTGGTGCGGGTTCTCGCCGTACGAGAGGTCGGCGACCTTCCGGAGCGAGATCGTCATGCGCTCGGGGAACCGCTCCATCTCCGAGAACCACGCCGCGATCGCCGCGTCGTACGCCGCGCTGTGCGCGAACGCGTCGCGCGCGAGGTCGCGGCGGGCGTCGAGCCCGAGTCCGCCTTCGCGCAGCTCGGCGAGCACGTGCTCGTACTGGTCAGGGCTTATCACGACTGCGACGTGCGCAAAGTTCTTCGCTGCGGCGCGCAGCATCGATGGCCCGCCGACGTCGACCATCTCGACGACCTCCGCCTCGCTCACGCCGCGCTTCCCCGCAACCGACGTGAAGGGGTAGAGGTTCACGCAGACGAGGTCGAACGGCTCGATGTCGTGTGCGGCGATCGTCGACATGTCTTCGGGCAGGTCGCGTCGCGCGAGGATGCCGCCGTGAATGCGCGGGTGCAGCGTCTTCACGCGCCCACCGAGCATCTCAGGCGCGCCCGTCACCTGCTCCACCGACGTGACGTCGAGGCCGAGCTCCTGCAGATACGCGGCGGTGCCGCCCGACGAGACGAACGTCCAGCCGAGCGCGGCGAGGCCTTCCGCGAAGTCGGCGAGGCCAGTCTTGTCGAAGACGCTTACGAGCGCGCGAGGCACAGCTCTCTCACCACCCTTGGCAGCAGCTCGTGCTCGACCGCATGGATGCGCTCCTCGAGCGTTGCACGAGGCTCGACCGGGACCTCGCGCTGTGCGATCACGGGGCCGGTATCGAGCCCCTCGTCGACGACGTGCACGGTGACGCCGGTCGTCTCGACGCCGGACGCGAGCGCGTCGTCGATCGCGTGCGCGCCCGGGAATGCCGGCAGCAGCGATGGGTGGACGTTGACGATGCGCTCCGGGAAGCGGTCGAGGAACGGCTTCGTCAGCAGGTGCATGTAGCCGGCAAGTACGACGAGCTCGACGCCGTGCTCCTCGAGCCACGTCGCCATCACGAGGTCGCGCTCCTCGCGGTCGGTGTGGCAGTCCATCGAGAACGTCGCCGTCGCGATGCCGGCTTCGCGCGCGCGAACGAGCGCGTACGCGTCGCGCCGGTTCGATGCGACCGCCGTCACCGGCAGCTCCGCGTCGATGAGCGCCTGCAGGTTGGTCCCGTTCCCGCTGACGAGGACGCCGATCACGCGACCCGGCCGATCACGAGCTCGCCAGGCTGGGCCTCGGGCACGATCGCGCACCAGCCGATGCCGAGGTTGAAGACGCGGCGCATCTCCTCCTCGTCGACGTGCCGCGCGAGCCACTCGAAGACGGGCGGCCGGTCCCACGCGTCCCAGTCGACCTCTGCCGTCGGCGCGACGCGCTGCAGGTTGCCGAGGATGCCGCCGCCCGTGATGTGCGCGAGTGCGTGAGCGCGGCCGCGCAGCGCGCGTGCAACGTCGAGGTAGAGCCGCGTGGACGCGAGCAGATCCGGGCCGTCGTAGTCCTCCTCCTCG
>DASZBP010000201.1:0-9310 GCA_035943915.1 Gaiellaceae bacterium
TCTCGAGCGCGGGGATCGCCGCTTCGATCCGGGCGCGCTCGTCGTTCGTCAGCTTGTCGAGTCGTGCGGAGAGCCATGCGGTGCGCCGCTGGCGGACGGAGCGCAGCACCTTCTCGCCTTCGGCCGATAGCCGCAACCCGAAGCGCCTGCGGTCGAATCCCTCGCGGCTGCGCTCGATCAGTCCGGCCTTCTCGAGGCGTGTGACGTGGTTCGACATGGCGGGTGCCGAGATGCGCTCCTGCTCCGCGACGATAGACGCGGTGATGCCGGGGTCGTGCTTGATCGCGGAGAGGATCGACACCTGCCCGCCGGTCACGCCGAGTGAATGAATCTCTCGTCGCAACTCGCGCGCAAGCCGAAGCAGAACGGGCCGTAGCTCGTTCGCAACAACATGGGATTCCTTCGCGCCTTTAACCATTAACGCAGTTAACTATAGCGGAACCGACGCGGGTCGCCGCGGGCCAAAACCCCTGCTCGCGCCGGGAGCGGGGTCTGGCCCGTGCCTGACCCCGCTTTAGAGCTGCCAGAGGCCGTTCGAGACTAGATCGACGCGCTTGCCGTTCTGCTGCACACCGACGGCTTCGAGCTCGTCCGTGCCGATCATCACGTCGATGTGCGTCTTCGCGCGATTGACGCCGTAGCGGTTGCGGCCGATCGGCACCGTGCGCGTCTTCGCGAAGCCCGAACCGAACGCCATGTGCGCAGCGGCGTTCTCGTCCAAGAGCCCATTGAAATAGATCCGCTTGCGCTGGCCGATGCGCGACGTGGAGTCGACGAGCGCGATCTCGCCGAGCCGATCCGCGTTCGGGATCGCCGCGAGGTACTGCGCGAGCCAGTCGCGATCGGCAGTTCGCTTCGCATCGAGGCGCACGAGGCGCCCGCCCCGGAACTCGCCACGCAGGTCCTCGATCACGCGCCCACCGAAGCTGCGCGGCCGCGAGCAATGGAACGTCCCCTCCGTCGCCGCCGCGTCCGGCGAGATGAAGCATTCCTCCGTCGGGACGTTCTGCGCGATCTGCCGGCCCCAGTAGTCCTCCTCGCCGCCACCGCGCCACATCGAGTACGGCGCAATCTTCAGCCGCAGGTCGGTGCCGCGGTCGCGCACGTGCAGCTCCTTCAGATCGAGCCGCGTGAGCTTGGCCGCGCGCCGCCGCAACGTCGCAAGGTGCTGCGTCCAGCCCGAGTGCCCGGGCGGGTCGTCGGGGCCGAGGCGGCAGAACCAGAGCAGGTCGCGCGCAAGCTGGCGCATCGCACGCGTGGGCTCCATCCCGGGGAAGACGCGCGCCGCCCAGTCCTCCGTCGGCCACGCGCAGATCGTCCCGCGCAGCCTCCCCTCGCGTCGCGCTGCCGACATGCCCGACGTCGCGTTCTGTTTCGCGACCTCCGCGACGCGATCCGGCGGAAGGTCGGCGAGCACGCTCTGCTCGAACTCGCCCATCACGACGACGACAGCGACGTTCTCGCGCCCGAGCGCCCGCATCCGCTCGCGCTGCCACGACGTGCGGCCGCCGAGCGCCGCCTTCGAACCGTGCTGCACGCGAGCCGCGTACATCCGGTTGTCGTCGTAGTCGACGTCGACCGAGAGCGCGCCCGCTCGGTACGCCGCCTCAGCGACGGCGACGGCGATCTCGCGGTGGGCGAGCGCCGGCCGGATCAGGAGCTCGTCGCCGCGCCTGAACGCGATGCACCCGCGAACGATCATCTCCGCGTAGCGCTGCAGCTCATCCGGCTTCATCAAGGCCGCCATCTGCGACCATCCTTCCATGCCGAACCCGCTCGAGTCACTGAAGGCCCTAGGCGATCAGCTCCGCACGCAGATCGGCGACGAGCTGAACATCGACGCCCTGCGCCCGCCCGAGCCGGAGCGTCCGCTCGACGAGCTGCTCGCGGAGCTCGACTCGCTGCCGGGTCTCGAGAGCGTGAAGGAACAGGTGCGCACGCTCGTCGCGTTCCTGCGCGTGCAGGCGCGCCGCAAGGAAGCCGGCTTGCCGGAGGTCGCGACGACCCAGCACCTCGTGTTCCTCGGAAACCCCGGCACCGGCAAGACGACCGTCGCGCGGCTGCTCGCGCAGATGTACCGCTCGATGGGCCTGCTGCGCCGCGGCCATATCGTCGAGGTCGACCGCGCAGGTCTCGTCGGCCAGTACGTCGGGCTCACCGCGATCAAGACGGAGCGCGTGATCCGCCGCGCGCTCGACGGCGTGCTGTTCGTCGACGAGGCCTACGCGCTCGCGCGCGAAGGCGAGCGGCTGGACTTCGGCGACGAGGCGATCGAGACGCTGCTCAAGCGGATGGAGGACCACCGCCACCGGCTCGTCGTCATCGTCGCGGGCTATCCGCGCCTGATGGAGCAGTTCCTCGAGTCGAACCCGGGACTACGGTCGCGCTTCAGCCGCGAGATCGATTTCCCCGACTACTCGACGAGCGAGCTGGTCGCGATCTTCGGCCGCTTCGCGGCGGATGCCGAGTACACGCTCGGCGAGGGCGTGCCGGATGCGCTCACCGGGATCCTCGCCCGCGCAGAGCGCACCGACAACTTCGGCAACGCACGCTTCACGCGCACCCTGTTCGAGCAGTCGCTGAACGCGCAGGCGCTGCGGCTCTCGCACGGCAACGTCGACGAGCTCTCGGCGGACGAGTTGATGTGCCTCACCGTCGCGGACGTGACGGCAGGCGCACGCGCGATCGGCGAGGCGCCGGACGCACCGCGCGCTGGCTGGTTCAGCCGGAGACGCTGAGGACGTCCATCAGCGCGGCGACGACCTTCGGGTCGAACTGCGCGCCAGAGCAGCGCGCAAGCTCGGCGCGCGCCTCGCTGGTCGGCAGCGCGCGGCGGTACGGGCGGTCCGTGGTCATCGCGCTGTAGGCATCGCACGCACAGACGATGCGCGAGATGAGCGGGATCTGGTCGCCTGCGAGCCGGTCCGGGTATCCGGCGCCGTCCCAGCGCTCGTGACACGAGCGCACGATGCGCCCGACCTCGCCGAGCAGGCCGCCGACCTGTGTCAGCAGGCGCTCGCCCTCGGCGGCGTGCGTCTCCATCACCGCGCGCTCGTCGTCTGTCAGCGGCCCCGGCTTGTTGAGGATGTCGTGCGGGATGCGGATCTTCCCGACGTCGTGGAGCAGCGCAGCGAACTCTGCGTCGCGACGCTGCGCGCGCGTCAGCCGCAGCCTGTCCGACACGCCGACCACGAGGTCGACGACGTGACGGCTGTGACTTCCCGTGTACGCGTCGTCTGCGTCGATGACGTCGCCGAGCAGGAACGCGGTCCCGCGGTACGCGTCGCTCAGCTCGAGCGCGTGATCGAGACGGCGGCGACGCTCGCCGGCGAAGATGCGGAGGAGCGCGATCAGCGGCAGCGCGAGCGCGATGAGATATGCGCGGTTGCGGATGCTCGTGGCGAGCACGAGCCCGACGGGGGCGAGCGCGGCGTCGACGAGCCACACGAACGAGAATAGGCGCGCGACCGTCACCGGAGGCACGCGGTGCGCGAGGTTCCCGACGACGCCGAAGACGAGGTCGAATGCGAACTGCGCGCCGAGCGCCGCGATGTAGATCGGCCAGTGCGACCAACGCACCGGCGTCGCATGCGCAAAGTGGAGGACGAGCACCGGCCCGAACGCGAATCCGGCGCTGCCGAGCAGCGGCAGGACGCGCGCCGGATCGCGGAACGCGCGCGGCTCCTCGACGAGCGTCCCCGCGACGAGCGCGACCGCGACGGTCGCCGGCACGATGCCGAGCGGCAGCGCGAAGAGCATGGGGACGAACACGATCGCGGTCGGGACGGCAGAGCCGATGCCGACCTCGAAGTCGGCGCGGCTCGCGATCGCATAGACCGCTGCGAAGAGCGCCGCCTTCCACAGGGTGTCGAGCCTGCCCGTCGGGAGGAGCAGCGCACAGGCTGCCGACCCGCCTACGACCGCGACGGCAGACGCCGTGAACGCGAGCCGTGCCCGTCGCTCGAGGTCGGCCGCCTCGTAACGGGTACGTGCATCGCGGACGAGCTCATCGCTCACCGCCGCAGTCGACACGCGCGAGATTGTGGCAGGGAACTGACTCCGCAGTCAGGAAATCACCCGAAGAGGGGACTTGCGCATGGGCCACATGACTCGCAACATTGGGCCGTTCGGCCTATTCGGACGAGGGAGACGGAATCATGCGGCGTGTTCTGCGGCTTTGGCTGGTCGCGGTCGTGGCACTGGGCGCGGTGCTTGCTGGATCTGCACGGGCGGACGTGTTGAACGGCGCGTGCGGAAACACGGCGCGGGTGTTCTCGCCGTGGGGGGACGGATCGAACTACTACTACGCGGGCAACGGCGGCTTCGAGAACGGCTCCGACGGCTGGTCGCTGAGCGGCGGCGCGAGCGTCGTGCCCGGCAACGAGAGCTCGTACCTGCACTCGCGGTCCGACTCGCACGCACTGTCGGTGCCTGACGGCGGCAGCGCCTCGATACAGCTCTGCTACGGCCTCTCCTACCCTGCGCTGCGCTTCTTCGCGCGCAGCAACGACGGCGCGACTGTGCACGTGTCGGTCACGACGCAGAACTGGCTCGGCGTGGTGTCGACGCTGGACGGCGGCACGTTCCAGCCGGGCTCGGACTGGGCGCCGTCGCCGAAGCTGTCGACGCTCCTGTCCGCGCTGATCGCGCCTTTCGGTGCGAAGAGCATGGCGTTGCACATCGACGTGTCGAACGGCACGGCGCAGATCGACGACCTCTACGTCGATCCGCTGGTCCAGCGCTCGTAGCGCGGGTTAGGCTCCAGCGCGGTGGAGCTGCTCAACGTCTGGGATTACGAGAGTGAAGCGGCGCGCCGGCTCGAAGCCGGCGCGCACGCGTACTACGCCGGCGGCGCGGGGGACGAGCACACGCTGCGCGACAACGTGGAGGCGTGGACGCGCTACGCGCTGCGCCCGCGGATGCTCGTCGACGTCGACATGTGCTCGACGGCGACCACGGTGCTCGGCCACGAGATCTCCCTGCCGGTGATCGTCGCGCCGGTCGCGTTCCAGCGCGTCGCGCATCCCGACGGCGAGGTCGGCATGGCGCAGGCGGCGAAAGCCGCGGGCACGATCATGTGCCTTTCGACACTCGCGACGTCGTCGCCGGCGGAGGTCGCCGCCGTCGGCGGTCCGCGCTGGTTCCAGCTGTACGTGTTCCGCGACGAGGGGGTGACGCACGAGCTGATCGCGCAGGCGCGTGACGAGGGGTACACCGCGCTGGTGCTGACGATCGACGCGCCGGTACGCGGCAACCGCGAGCGCGACGTGCGGACCGGCTTCACGATCCCGCCGGACATCCGCGTCGCGTCGATCGGGCGCGGCGGAGTCACGCCGAAGGATCTCTTCGACATGGTGAGCGCGTCGCTCACTTGGCGCGACGTCGAGCGCATCGCGGCGGAGGCGTCGCTGCCGCTGATCGTGAAGGGCGTCCTCACGGCGGAGGACACGCTGCTCGCCGTCGAGCACGGCGCCGCGGCCGTTGTCGTGTCGAACCACGGCGGGCGCCAGCTGGACGGCGTCCAGGCGACCGCCGACGCGCTGCCCGAGGTGGTCGACGCGGCGGCAGGTCGCGTCGAGGTGCTGGTCGACGGCGGGATCCGCCGCGGCACCGACGTCGTCCGCGCGCTGGCGCTCGGCGCACAGGCAGTCCTCGTCGGGCGGCCTTGTCTCTGGGGCCTCGCCGTCGGCGGTGCTGATGGCGCAGGAGCGGTGCTCGAGATCCTGCGCCGCGAGGTGCTGAACGCGTTGCAGCTGCTCGGCTGCGCATCGCCCGCGGACGTCACGCGCGGTCACGTCACATGACCGACGCCGCCGCTCCGGCCGAGGCGCTCTCCGGCCGCACCGCCTGGGCGCGCAACCTCGAGACACCGCTTCGCCAGTTCCTGCGCACGCAGACGGGAAGCGCGGCGGTGCTGCTCGGCGCGACGCTCGCCGCGCTGGTCTGGGCGAACATCGACGCGCACTCGTACGCGACGGTCTGGCACACGAATCTTCAGATCCGGCTCGGCCACTGGGTGCTCGTCCAGGATCTGCGCGGCTGGGTGAACGCCGGGCTGATGACGATCTTCTTCTTCGTCGTCGGCCTCGAGGCGCGGCGCGAGTTCGACCTCGGCGAGCTGCGCGAGCGCTCGCGCGTGGCGCTGCCGCTCGCCGCCGGCGTGCTCGGGATGGTGGTGCCGGTCGCGGTCTACCTCGCGATCAACGCTGGCCGCTCGACGAGTCACGGCTGGGGTGTTGCGATGTCGACCGACACGGCGTTCGCACTGGGCATGCTCGCGCTCGTCGGCCGCCGCTTCCCCGAACGCCTGCGCGCGTTCATGGTCACCGTCTCCGTCGTCGACGACGTGATCGCGCTGATGGTGATCGCGCTGTTCTACAGCGGCCACGTCGCGTGGCATCCGCTGATGCTCGCGCTGGTCGGCTTCGCGGCGGTGCTCGTGTTGCGCGCGGCGCAGGTGCGGCGCGGCTCGCTGTTCCTCGCACTCGGCATCGCGATCTGGATCGCGCTCTTCGAATCCGGCGTCGACCCGATCGTCGTCGGGCTCGTGCTCGGCCTGCTGACGCTCGCGTACCCGGCCGCGCGCACCGACCTCGAAGCCGCGTCGACGCTCTTCCGCCGCTTCCGCGAGCAGCCGACCGCGCAGCTCGCGCGCGAGGCGCAGGCCGGGCTCGCCAGCGCGATCTCGCCGAACTTCCGACTGCAGCGTCTGTTCAACCCGTGGTCGAGCTACGTGATCGTCCCGCTGTTCGCGCTCGCCAACACGGGCATCCACATCAGCGGCTCGTTCCTCGTGCACGCATACGGCACGCCGATCACGCTCGGCATCCTCTTCGGCTACCTCGCGGGCAAGCCGGTCGGCGTCGTCGGCGGCGCTGCGCTCGTCACGAAGCTGACCCGCGGCCGGCTCCGGCCGCCGGTCGGCTGGGCGGCGGTCGCAGGCGGCGGCGCGATCGCGGGCATCGGCTTCACCGTCTCGATCCTGATCGCGACGCTCGCGTTCCACGGGCGGACGCTGGAGGAAGCGAAACTCGGAGTGCTGAGCTCTGCTCTCTTCGCCTCGCTCCTAACGTGGCTCGTGTTCCGCGCGACGGCGCTGCTGCCGAAGAGCATGCGACTGCGCGCGCTGCTCGGCGCGTCGGAGCAGATCATCGACCTCGCCGAGCCGGTCGACGTGGAGCGCGACCACATCCGCGGGCCGGCAGACGCGAAGGTGACGCTCGTCGAGTACGGCGACTTCGAGTGCCCGTACTGCGGCCGCGCGGAGTCCGTCATCCGCGAGCTGCTCGCGCTGGACGGCGACGTGCGGTACGTGTGGCGCAACCTGCCGCTGAACGACGTCCATCCGGCGGCGCAACTCGCATCGGAGGCGGCGGAGGCGGCGGCGCGCCAGGGCAAGTTCTGGGAGATGCACGACGCGCTGCTCGCGCAGGAGGATCTCCGCCCGAGCGCGCTGCTTCAGACCGCGCGCGACCTCGGCCTCGACACCGAGCGGTTCCTGGGAGACCTGCGCGACCATGTCGGCGCGGCGCACATCGCAGCCGACGTCGACTCCGCCGACCTGAGCGGCGTGTCCGGCACACCGACGTTCTTCGTCAACGGCAAGCGCCACTACGGCGCGTACGACATCGACGCGCTCACCAAAGCCGTGCGCGGCGCCCGCGCGCGAGCCAGGGTCAGCGGCTCTTGAAGATGCGGGCCAGGTTGATGTCGTAGCCCCAGCCGAACGACCGCGGCGTCAACAGCCGCGGGTCGTCGGGGTTCCACCAGCGGCTCTTGAACCGCCCGACCGTGGGCTTGCGCCAGTCATATGGCACGCCGAGGAATGTGCCGGTCTTGTTCATGCGTTCAGAGTAACGGTGACGATGAGCCGGAGCTACGCCCTCTTCGCGGCGATGTGCCTGATCTGGGGCATCCGTACCTGCTGATCCGTGTCGCGGTGAAGGACATCGATCCGTCGGTGCTCGTCCTCGGGCGCACCGCGATCGGCGCGCTGCTGCTGGTGCCGCTCGCGGCGGCGCGCGGTGAGATCCGTCCGGTGCTCGTGCGCTGGAAGCCGCTGCTCGTGTTCGCGGCGATCGAGATCGCGATTCCGTGGGTGCTGCTCTCGAGCGCCGAGCGCCGGCTCTCGAGCTCGTTCACCGGCCTGACGATCGCGGCTGTCCCGCTCGTCGGCGCGATCGTCACGCGTGAGCGCCTCGGCCGCTGGAGCATCGCCGGCCTCTTCCTCGGGCTTGTCGGCGTCGCCGCGCTCCTCGGTCTCAATGTCGGCAGCCTGACCGTCGTCGGTGTGCTCGAGATCGCAGGCGTGGTGCTCGGCTACGCGATCGGGCCGATCATCCTCGCGCGGCACCTGCGCGGGCTTCCTGCGCTCGGCGTGATCGCGACGTCGCTCGCGGTGACGGCGATCGCCTACATCCCGATCGCGGCGTTCGTGTGGCCGTCCTCGATGCCGCCGGCAAAGGTGCTCGGCTCGGTCGCCGCGCTTGCGATCGTCTGCACGGCGCTTGCGTTCATCGTCTTCTTCGCGCTGATCGAAGAGGTCGGCCCGGTTCGCGCGACGGTGATCACGTATGTGAACCCCGCCGTCGCCGCCGCCCTCGGGGTGTCGATCCTCGGCGAGCGCTTCACCGCGGGCATGGGCGTCGGCTTCGTGCTGATCCTGATCGGCTCGGTGCTCGCGGCGCGCCGCCCGCGCGTCGCGCCCGCCTAGAGGTCGGCCGCGGACGGGAGCGACGGCTGCGCGCCGAGCCGCGACGCCGCGACCGCACCCGCAGCGCAGGCGCGCCGCAGCGCGTCGTCGCGCGCGCGTCCTTCCAGCAGCGACACGACGAGGCATGCGGCGAACGCATCCCCCGCCGCCGTGCCGTCCACCGCGTCCACGTTCGGTGGCGTCGCGCGAGCGACCTCGACGCCGTCCTCGAACAGCGCAGCGCCCTCGGCGCCGTACGTCACCGCGACGAGCTTCCCGCGCGACACGATCTCGTGCTCGAGCTGGTTGACGATCAGCAGGTCGGGCTCGACGTCGATCGCGCGCGCCGGCGCGGCGTTGAGCGCGAAGAACTCCGCGCCGCGCGCGGCGGCGAGCACTACGTCGTTCGGCACCTCGAGCTGGCAGAGCACGGCGCCGCCCGGGCTGACCGGCGTCACCTCGGCGTTCGCGCCGGGAACGACCACGATCTGATTCTCGCCGTCGTCGCCGACGAGGATCAACGCGATGCCGGTCGTCGCGCGGCGCTCGAGCTGCAGCTCGACGCCAGCGTCCCGCAGCCCGGCCAGTGCCTCGTCGGCGAGTCCGTCCTCACCGACC
>DASZBP010000202.1:0-19121 GCA_035943915.1 Gaiellaceae bacterium
GCAGGACGAGCGCGGGCGTCTCGACGAACGGCACGACGTCGCGCAGGTCGGCGCCGAGGTCGGGCTCGAGGAAGATCGAAGCCGCTTCCGCGCTAGCGGCCGCGCGCTGCATGCGGGTGTAGTCGCGGATCTCGTCCCCGCTCGCATGCGGGTCGAAGAGACCGGCGAACATCTGCGCGGCGAGCAACCAGTTCGTGCGCGTGAACTCGATCAGCGAGCGCTTCGTCGGCTCGGGGATGTCGTTGCGCGACGCGTAGCCGCCGAAGAACACGATCTTCGAGACCTTGCCGGGACTTCGCATTGCAAGCTGCGACGCGGCAAGGCAGCAGCACGACGATGCGAAGACGACCGCCTCGCCGCCGAGCGTGTCGATGATCGCCTCGAGCTGGCGGCTCTCGGACTCGATCGTCGGGCGCGGGTCGAGAGAGCGCGAGGACATCCCGCAGCCGATGCGGTCGAAGCGCACGACCGTGTGCGTGCGCGCGAGCTCGTCGTAGAACGAGCGCTGTGCTGGGTCGCCCCACTCCTCTTCGAGATGCGACACCCAGCGCGGGCCGACGACCAGCGGCGGGCCGTCGCCGAGCACCGAGTACGCGACCTCGCGCCCGTCCACCTCTGCGAAGCGGATGTCCTGACTCATGGCCAGAACAACGTAATGGCCCGCGCGGGCCATTCCCGCAAGATGGCCCGTCGCGCCGAGGCGGCGGGCCATACAGCGCAGCAAGCATGGGTGCATGCAGAGCGAGGTCGTCAGGGGGATCACGATCCGGCCGCTCCGGAACGGGGACAGATCGGTCGTCCAGGCGGTCTTCGACCGGCTGGGCCCGGCCTCCAGACACCTCCGCTTCGGCGGCGCGAAGAACGTGCTCTCCCCCTCCGACCTCGAGCTGCTCGCGCGTGTCGACGCCAACCATCATGTGCTCGTCGCCTGGGCCGACGGCGCACCGGTCGGGATCGGCCGGCTCGTGCGCGACGGCGTGTCGGCGGAGGTCGCGTTCGCCGTGGCAGACGCGTGGCAGTCGCGCGGCGTCGGCCGCCTGCTCGCCGACCGCCTGGCTGCGGATGCGCGTGCTGCAGGCATCACGTCGTTTCGCGCAGACGTGCGGCCGGACAACTTCCGGTCGGTCGCGCTCTTTCGGCGCCTCCAGGCTGCATAGTTCCCGTGTGCGCGTCTTCGTCGTCGGAGCGACCGGTGCGATCGGGCAGCCGCTCGTGCGGCTGCTGGTCGAGCGCGGCGACACGGTCGCCGGGATGACCCGCTCGCAGCCGGACGTCGTGCGCGCACTCGGCGCCGAGCCGGTGGTGTGCGACGTATACGACGCGGCAGCCGTCCGTGAGGCGATCGAGTCGTTCGCATCCGACGCGGTGATCAACGAGCTGACAGATCTTCCCGACCGCTTCGAGGACATCGACGCCGAGCGCCAGGAGCGCATCCGCACCGAGGGGAATGCGAACGTCATCGCTGCGCTCGGAGGCGCGAAGTACGTCGTGCAGAGCGTCGCGTTCCCGCTCGAGGGTGACGCGATCAACGAGCTCGAGCGCGCGTCGCTCGCAGTCGGCGGCGTTGTTCTGCGCTATGGCTACTCCTACGGGCCGGGCACGTACTCGGACGGAAGCGAGGAGCTGCCGCCGGAGCCGCGCGTGCACGTCGAGACCGCAGCGCGCCGGACGGTCGAGGCGATCGACCTGCCGTCCGGCGTGCTGGAAGTGACGGACTAGGCGGCGACAGGCTCTGCTGCGTGCGCGCCGGCCGCGACGGTGCGCGTGCGCAGGAACGCGCCGCCGATCGCAGCTGCGCCGAGCGCGAACGCCGCGCCGATCCAGAAGGCGAGGTGGTAGCCGCGCGTGAGCGTGGTCGCGTTGATCACGTGTCCCGTGCGCGACGACGCGGCGCTCGCGAGAACGGCGAGGCCGAGCGCGCCGCCCATCATGAACGCGGTGTTCGCGATGCCCGACGCGAGCCCGGCATCTTGCGGCTCCACGTCGCTCATGGCGGCCATCAGCACGGGGTTGAACGCGAGCCCGCCGCCGATGCCGATCAGGATCATCGCCGGGAGAATGTCCGGCAGGAAGCGGCCGTGCACGGGCACGCGCGCGAACCAGGCGAGCGCGAGCGCAGCGACGGTGAGGCCGAACGCGAGCGGCTTGCGGAAGCCGTAACGCATAACGAGCTTCGCGGAGAGGCCGAGCGAGAACGCCATCATGATGATGTTGCCGGGCAGGAACGCGAGGCCGACCTGCAGCGGGCTGTAGTGCAGCACGAGCTGCAGGTACAGCGCGGACAGGAAAAACAGCGCGAACATCGAGGCCGCCCAGAGCATGCCGACGATGTTCGCGACGGAGAGGTTGCGGTGGCGGAAGATGCCGAGCGGCATGAGCGGCGCGGCGACGCGCGACTCCCACGCGACGAACGCGACCGCGATGACGACTGCGAGCGCGAGCAGTCCCAGCGTCTGCGCGGATGTCCAGCCGTTGGCGTTTCCGTTGACGATCGCGTAGACGGCGAGCACCATCGCGCCGGTGATCGCGATCGCGCCGGGTGCGTCGAGGCGCGTCTTCGCGGCGCCCGTATGCATGACCGGCAGCAGCTTCAGGCCCGTGATCGTGACGACGATGCCGATCGGCAGGTTGATCAGGAAGACCCAGTGCCAGCCTGCGAGGTCGGTGAGGACGCCGCCTGCGAGGACGCCGATCGATCCACCGCCGGACATGACGAAACCGAAGACGCCCATTGCCTTCGCGCGCTCGGCGGGCTCGGTGAAGAGCACGACGATCAGCGAGAACGCGACGGCAGACACGATGGCGCCGCCGAGCCCTTGCACGGCGCGCGCGACGATCAGCATCCCCTTCGTGGTCGAGATGCCGCAGACGAGGCTCGCAACGGTGAACGCCGCCGTGCCGAAGAGGAACAGCCGCTTGTGGCCGAACAGGTCGCCAAGCCGGCCTGCAAGCAACAGGAACCCGCCGAAGGTGAGCATGTACGCGTTGACGACCCACGCGAGCGAGGTCGACGAGAAGGCGAGGTCGTTGCGGATCGACGGTAGCGCGACGTTCACGACCGTCGTGTCGACGACGATCATCAGGTCGCCCACGCACAGGATGACGAGGGCGAGCCAGCGGGTTCTTGAGCTCAGGTGACTGTTCATGGTCGTAGGACGACGCCCGCGCGTCGTCCTCATCGGTTTTACCAGTCGCGTCTTAGGCTGCGGCGACTTGCGCCGTGCAGAACGCGCAACGGCGCGCTGCGAGCGGGATTTCGCTCAGGCACTCCGGGCACGCGTGCGTCGTCGCTGCGACCGGCGGCTCGGTGCGGCGCAGCGCCATCAGCCTGTTGACCGGCTTGATCACGAGGAAGTAGACGACCGCCGCGATCACCACGAACGAGATCAGCGCATTCAGGAACGCGCCGTAGAGGAAGTGGCTCTTGTTGATCGTGAAGCTGAGCGAGCTGAAGTCCGGGTTCCCGCCGATCGCAGCGATGAGCGGCGTGATCAGATCGGCGACGAGCGCGGTGATGACGGCGCCGAAGGCAAGGCCGATGACGATGCCGACGGCCATGTCGACGAGGTTGCCGCGGAGCAGGAAGTCGCGGAAGTCCTTCATGACGCCAGGTTCGGCGCTAATCGATCCGTCCCTGCCAGGGATCGAGCCCGTCGAGCTTCTTGCCGGTCATGTTGAGCCGGCAGATCCTGTCGCCGCGGCGGTAGGCCCAGATCCCCGTCGGGCTGTCGAGCGTCTCGTAGCTGTCGTCGCCGAACTGCTTCCGCGCTGCGATCAGGTCGCGCGTGTAGGAGAGCAGCGGGCTCGTCTCGACGTTGCGGCTCGTGTCCTCGAGCGGCAGCCACGGGTTACGCCATTCGTCGCCGCTCGGCGTCCATGGGAGCGGCGTGCGCTCGGGGTCGCGGGGCGGGTCGGCGAGGTCGGTGATCCGCTCCGGCGGGACGTGGCCGTCGGCGAGGCCGATCTCGTCGCCCTGGTAGAGGATCGCGACGCCCGGCAGCGTGAGCAGCAGGAAGAGCACCGCCTCCGGGTGGCCCCAGCGTGTCGCAAGCCGTGAGTGGTCGTGGTTCGAGCCGAACCAGACCGGCCGTCTGGTTGCGGGGATGAGCGCGAGCGTCTGCTCGACAACGCTCTTCAGCTGGTCGAGCTCGAAGTCGGAGCGGACGAAGTTGAAGTTCTGCGCGAGGTCGAGGTGCTGCCAGTACGGCGCGAGCCTGGCGACGGGCATGACGTAGGTCTCGCCCATCAGCGTCAGGCCGGGGGCGACCCCCTTCCAGCGCGCGTAGATCTCGTGCACCTCGGGCCGCTCGCGCAGGTACTGATGGCCGTTACGGAGCTTGCGGTCCTTGATCAGGCCGTGCGCGACGTCGATGCGCACGCCCTTGACGCCGCGCTCCGACCAGAAGCGGAGGATCTCGTCGAACTCGCGGCGGACGTCCTCGTTCCACCAGTCGAGGTCCGGCTGCTGCGGCGCGAACTGCGCGAGGTAGTACTGCTGCCGGCCTTCGTGCCAGTGCCATGCCGACTTGCCGGTGAAGATCGACGTCCAGTCGTTCGGGACGGTCTTCGACCAGACGTAGTACTCGGGTCGCTCGGTGAACCACGCGTGCTGGTCGGAGGTGTGGTTCGGGACGAGGTCGAGCCAGACGTCGATGCCCTTCGCGCGCGCTTCCCGGATCAGGCTCTCGTAGTCGGCGAGCGTCCCGAACTCCGGCGCGACCGCGCGGTAGTCGGCGACGTCGTAGCCCCAGTCGACGTTCGGGCTCGGGTGGATCGGGCTCAGCCAGAGCGTGTCGATGCCGAGATCGGCGAGGTAGTCGAGCTTCGAGCGGACGCCGGCGAGGTCGCCGACGCCGTCGCCGTTCGCGTCCGCGAAGCTGCGGACGTAGGCCTGGTAGACGACGGTCACGAGAGGGCGAGCTCGCTGTCGCGCGCGGCGAGCTGGGCGTAGCGGCCGCCGGCGGCGAGCAGCTCGTCGTGGCGGCCGGTCTCGACGATGCGCCCACGGTCGAGCACGACGATCTGGTCGGCGTCGCGGACGGTGGACAGCCGATGCGCGATCGCGATCGTGGTGCGTCCTTCGGAGAGGCGGTCGAGCGCGTCCTGCACGAGGCGCTCGGTCTCGGTGTCGAGTGAGCTGGTCGCCTCGTCGAGGACGAGGATCGGCGGGTTGCGGAGGATCGTGCGCGCGATCGCGATGCGCTGCTTCTCACCGCCGGAGAAGCGGTAGCCGCGTTCGCCGACGACGGTGTCGTAGCCCTCGGGCAGCGCAGCGATGACGTGGTGGATGCGCGCGGCCTCGGCGGCCTGCTCGATCTCGTCGTTCGTCGCGTCGGGCTTGGCGAACGCGAGGTTCTCGCGCACGGTCGCGTGGAAGAGATAGGTCTCCTGCGAGACGACGCCGACGAGCTCGGAGAGCGCTTGCAGTGTGAGGTCGCGGATGTCGACGCCGCCGATCGTGATGCGACCTTCGTTCACGTCGTAGAGGCGCGCCGCGAGGTAGCCGAGCGTGGTCTTGCCGGAGCCGGTCTCGCCGACGAGCGCGGTCGTCGTGCCGGCGGCGACGGTGAACGAGATGTCGCGCAGCGTCCAGTCATCGACGTAACGGAAGGAGACGTTGTCGAATACGACGTCGCCGGCGCGGCCTTCGGCGGCGGCGTCGGGCTTTTCGACGATGTCGATGGGCGCATCGAGGTACTCGAAGATGCGGTCGAAGAGCGCGAGCGACGTCTGGATGTCGAGGCTGACGCCGAGCAGCGAGCCGACGGGGAAGAAGAGGCGCGTCTGCAGCGTGGTGAAGGCGACGAGCTCGGCGACGGAGACGGCATGCGAGCCGCGCGCGAGCGCGAGGCCGCCGAACCAGTAGACCGCGGCGGGCATGATCGCGAAGCTGGTCTGGATCGCGGCCATCACCCAGCGGCCGGCCATGCGCTGTCGCACTTCGAGTGCGGCGAGGCGCAGCGAGTCGGCTTCGAAGCGATCGGCGAGCTCGCTTCCGCGGCCCATCGTCTTGCCGAGGAGGATGCCGCTGACGGAGAGGCTCTCCTGCACGAGGCTGGATATGTCGGCGAGTGTCTCCTGTGTCGTCTTCGCGATGCGGCGGCGCTCGTTGCCGACGCGGCGCGTGAGGAGCACGAAGACCGGGATGAGCGCGAACGCGAAGAGCGCGAGCTTCCAGTTGAGGACGAGCATGCCGATCATCGTCGCGATGACCGTCGTCGCGTTCGACGTGATCGAGGTGGCGGTGTTGGTGACGACGTTCTGCACGCCTCCGATGTCGTTTGAGATGCGGCTCTGAACTTCGCCGGTTCTTGTTCTTGTGAAGAACGCGAGGCTCAGTCTCTGCAGGTGGCGGAAGACCGCGGCGCGGAGGTCGTGCATGACGCGCTGGCCGACCTGGTTCGACAGCAGCGTCTGGATGACGCCGAGGATGCCGGTCGCGATCGCGATAGCGATCATCCCGCCGGCGTTGATCGACAGGCCGTGCGTGTCGTTGCGCTGGATGTCGACGAGGACGTGCTTGAGCAGGAACGCCGGCACGACGCCGAGCGCCGCGCTGGCGACGATCAGCGCGAGGACGCTGCTGAGGCGGAGCTTGTAGGGCTTGAAGAGCGGCCCGATGCGCCGCAGGTTCGCGCGGCGCACAGCGGGGTCAGCGGGGCGGTCTGGCGGCGCCTCGTTGGAATGGAAGAACATGCCCATTCAAGGCAGGTTACGCGTGGATCTTCAGGCGCCAGATGGAACAGCACCACGAAATGTCGACCAATTACTGCGACTGACGATCGGCGATGCGTAGCTCCTCGCCCAAAATTCTGCTCGCGAGGGCGAGGTAAGAGTTCTCCATCGCTCTCGGCACCCAAGACGTAAACAGGAAGAACCACTTTTGGTTCGCAAGCTTCGCCACCTGCTCCGGGCGGTAACGAACCATCGTTGAGAGGTGATGCATGACCGCAAAGGTCACAGCCTCCTGAGACAGCAGGTCGGTCTTGTCCGACGCAATCGCCAAATAGCGCGCACCTTCGCTTCCTCGGTTTACATGAATGAGCGACACCTCGAAATCGTGTCTCAACTCTGGGTAACGCAAGAGGATCTTCTTGCCCCCGAACGCCCAGGCGTCTGACGACTCGTACGAAGCTGTCTGGGTGTCCGACTCGACGTGGCAAAAGACATCCCCGAACCGCGCCGCACGGTTGGCAAACGAAGCAGGCGTAAGTCCGCGCCTCTGCAACTCGCTTCGACGCGCCTCGACACGGAGCCAGGTGCTCGCTGTCTTGCGCCAAACTTGGACTGACTGGAGCGCCACAAGCTTCGGCGGCTCGGCGACGGCCGATTCATACAGATCCGCAGTTTCGACGAGGTACGGAGCAAGCTTTTGAATCTCAAGAAACGTCCCGGCCGGGTGGCAGAGCCGCGCTCCGGTTCGCGTGGCCAGTTCACGAAACGCACTCGACGCGTTGTTGCCGACGCCCTTGACCTTCGTCTGTTCGTGCGCGAACCAGTACCTCTGCTTCGCGCTGAATCCGTCGCCAAGGGCCGTGCACCACCAGGCCCTCCGTCAACGATGGGTCAGCGCACGTCAGGTATGCCTTCGCGAGGTTCAGGACGAAGTAATACGCAACGAGGGCGAGACTCGGGAGCCATGTCCTGTGCAGCTAGGTAGAACGTCTCTGCCTGGGTTAGATAGGCGATGACTCGCCTGTGGGCTCTGTCGGTGAGAGCCTGGCCGTGCGTCTTACGCAGGGTCGCGAGTCCAACATCGGAGGTCTTCACGACGCGCAAGGGCGCCCACAGCTCGTATGCGCTCGTGCGTGGACTCAACACTCGCTGATACGCCCCTACACCTGCTGTGATTCGCCTTCCGGCGTTCAGAGCGACGCGGCCGTCTCTGGCATGAGGCGGCGCGCCTTTCTTGACTCCTGTTGTCACCGAGCGAGTGTTGTAGCTCCGCCTGGTCAAGTCAACCTGACGGAGAGATGCCGCCCGACGCTGACGGATGACTACCTCAGCTGGGAACTAGCTAATTGCCCACGTATCGCCAGAGCTAACGAGAGCCTGCAGATCCCCGTTGCCCTTGGCACTCGTGAGCTGCGCCTGGACGAGATCGTCGTAGCTCTCCCGTTCCACGTCACGGAACACGCCTAGCGGAACGACGCCGTCCTTCTCCCAGCTCAGCTGCGCGAGCGCGAACGACGTCGCGAAGTCCGACTCGTCGTGCGTGATGCCCGTCGACGCGAACTCGGCGCCGTTCTCGAGATATGTCCGCGCTTCCTTGTTCTCGCGGATGTAGTCGAACTCGCCGTCGTTGTAGATGTTGCAGTTCTGGAAGACCTCGACGAACGCGGCGCCCTTGTGCTTCGCGGCTCGGCGCAGGACATCGGTGAGGCCGGGCTTGTCGACGTCGAGCGCGCGGCCGACGAACGTCGCCCCGGCGCCGAGTGCGAGCGCCAGTGGGTTGAACGGATAGTCGACCGAACCCATCGGAGTCGAGCCGCTCACCTTGCCCTGGCCGCTCGTCGGCGAGTACTGCCCCTTCGTCAACCCGTAGATGCGGTTGTTGAACATCAGGATCTTCAGGTTCACGTTGCGGCGCAGCGCGTGGATCAGATGGTTGCCGCCGATCGACAGCATGTCGCCGTCGCCGCCGACCACCCACACCGACAGATCCGGGCGCGACACCGCGAGGCCCGTCGCGATCGCGGGCGCGCGGCCGTGGATCGAATGCATCCCGTACGTCTGCATGTAGTACGGGAACCGCGCCGCGCAGCCGATGCCCGAGATGAACACGATCTTCTCGCGCTCGAGGCCGAGCTCCGGCATGAAGCTCTGCACTGCAGCGAGGATCGCGTAGTCGCCGCAACCCGGGCACCAGCGGACCTCCTGGTCCGACTTGAAGTCCTTCATCGTGAGCTTCAGCTCAGTTGCCACTCGCTCGCCTTCGCCCGAGGTGATCGCCGAGCAGCGCAACGCCGCCGACGAACATCGCTGCGCACACCGCAACCGCTACGCCCCACGCGGTGCCGTACGCGTGCATCACGCCATAGCCGAGCACGATCGCGGCGACGACGGCTCCGAGCACGAGACGTCTCGTGTCGCTCACAGCAGCGCCTCGATCGCGTCATGGATCTCGCCGGCTTTGAACGGCTTGCCCGTGACTCTGTTGTAGCCGACGGCATCGACGAGGTACTTCGCGCGGATCAGTTGCAGCAGCTGGCCCATGTTCATCTCCGGGATCAGCACACGGTCGTAGCTGCGCAGCACGTCACCGAGATTTGCGGGGAAGGGATTCAGCCACTTCAGGTGCGCATGCGCGACCTTGCCGCCCGCATTGCGCGTGCGGCGCACTCCTGCGGCGACCGAGCCGAACGTGCCGCCCCATGACACGACCAGCACGTCCGCACCTTCCTGATGGTCGACCTCGACGTCCGGCACCTTCACGCCCGCGACCTTCGCGGCGCGCAGCTGCGTCATCAGATCGTGGTTCTCCGGGTCGTACGACACGTTGCCCGTCTCGTTCGCCTTCTCGATGCCGCCGATGCGGTGCTCGAGACCCGGCGTGCCGGGGATCGCCCACGGCCGCGCCAGCGTCTCCGGATCGCGCTTGTACGGCAGGAACGGCTCGTCACTCGGCTGTGCAAACTCGACCGGGATCGGCGCCAAGGAAGAGATGTCGGGGATTGGCCACGGCTCTGCGCCGTTCGCGAGATACGCGTCCGACAGCAGATACACCGGCGTGCGGTACGCGATCGCAACGCGCGCCGCTTCGATCGCGTCGTAGAAGCAGCCGCCGGGCGTCGACGTAGCGATCACCGGCACCGGCGACTCCGAGTTGCGCCCGAACAGCACCATCAGGAGATCGCCCTGCTCCGGCTTCGTTGGCATGCCGGTCGACGGGCCTGCGCGCTGCACGTCGATGATGACGAGCGGCAGCTCGAGCATGATCGCGAGCCCGATCGTCTCCGCCTTCAGCACGATCCCTGGACCGGCTGACGTCGTGACGCCGAGGCCGCCGCCGAACGCGGCGCCGAGTGCAGCACCGACGGCCGCGATCTCGTCCTCCGCCTGGAACGTGCGCACGCCGAAGCTCTTGTGCTTCGCGAGCTCCTCGAGGATCGACGACGCGGGCGTGATCGGGTACGCGCCGAGGAACAGGTCGAGACCCGACAGCTTCGACGCGGCGAGCAGCCCCCACGACAGCGCCTGGTTGCCGGTCACCTGCCGGTACTGCCCGGGCGGCAGCGTCGCGGGCTTCACCTCGTACTGCACCGCGAACCCTTCGCTCGTCTCGCCGAACGCATAGCCGGTGTTGAACGCCTTCAGGTTCGCGGCGGCGATCTCGGGGCGCTTCGCGAACTTCTTTTCGAGGAAGTCGATGGTCGAGTCGACGGGGCGGCCGTACAGCCATGACATCAGCCCGAGCGCGAACATGTTCTTCGCGCGCTCGGCCTCACGCGGCGTGACGCCCTCGACCTCCTTCAAGGCGGTTACCGTCATCGACGTGAGCGGCACCGCGTGCACCTGGTAGCCGTCGAGCGTGCCGTCCTCGAGCGGGTTCGTCTCGTAGCCCGCCTTCTGCAGGTTGCGATCGGTGAACGCGTCGGTGTCGACGATCAGCGTCCCCGCCTTCGGCAGGTCGCGTAGATTCGTCTTCAGCGCCGCGGGGTTCATCGCGACGAGAACGTCGGGCTGGTCGCCCGGCGTGAGGATGTCGTGATCGGCGAAATGCAGCTGGAAGCCGGACACGCCCGGAAGCGAGCCGGCTGGCGCGCGGATCTCCGCCGGGAAGTCCGGATACGTCGCAAGGTCGTTGCCCGACAGCGCCGTCTCCGAGGTGAAGCGGCCGCCGGTCAGCTGCATGCCGTCACCCGAATCGCCTGCGAACCGGATCACGACCGAATCGAGCTGCTCGACCGGCTTTGCCATGAAGCGGTTATAGCACCGTCCCCGGGGCTGATTTAGGGTCGGTCCAGGGTGATGCCCGATAGCGCGAAGGCAGTCGGTCGCGCACCCTTGTGACATGAGCGAATACACAACCCAACCCATCGCGACCAAACGCCTCGAACGCCCGGCGTCGGGTCGCATCCTCGGCGGCGTCGCCTCGGGCCTCGCGCGCTACTTCGACCTCAGCCCGGCGTTCTTCCGGCTCGGCTTCGTCGTCCTCACGCTGCTCGGCGGCAGCGGCGTCCTCCTCTACCTCGCCGCCCTCCTGATCATCCCCGAAGAAGGCAAGGAGAGCTCGATCGCGGCGGACGCACTCGAGCACCGCCGCGACCATCCGACGCGCATCGTCGCGCTCGGCGTCGTTGCGGTCGCGCTGTTCGTCCTCCTCAGCCGCGCCACATTCTGGCCGGCGGCCGGCGCCGGGTGGGTGCTGATCCTGATCGCCGGGCTCGTCATTCTCTGGACGTACGACGCACGCCGCGGCGACCGCCGCTCGCGCCGCCTGCTGAAGACGCTGCTCGTCATCTGCACCGTCGGCTTCGTCACGCTTGTCGCTGCGCTCATCACCGCGTTCACGTGGTTCCACGTGCATCCCGGCGACGGAGTCGGCACGCGCGACGAGACACCGACCGCGATCACGCAGCTGCAGCCGTCGTACCACCTCGGCGTCGGCGACCTCCGGCTCAATCTGATGCAGCTCCCGCTGATCACGCAGGAGACGCATGTCCGGGTGCGCGTCGACGTCGGCAACCTGCGCATCCTCGTCTCGCCGAACCAGCCTGTCGTCGTGCATGCCCGCGCGAAGGTCGGAGACGTGCGCGTCTTCCAGAACGAGGACAGCGGGCGCAACGCGGCGTTGCACACGGGGACCACCGGTGAACTCGTGATCGACGCGAGTGTCGGCGCCGGCAAAGTCGAAGTCAGCCGCAACGGGTTCTAGTGCCGCACTTCGAGCTGAACAAGCACGACCGCGTCCTCGCCGGCGTCTGCAGCGGAGCAGCTGCGCAGCTCGGCGTGGACGCGACCGTCGTCCGGCTCGTCTTCGCGGTGCTCGCACTCGCAGGCGGCGCAGGCATCGTTCTCTATTTCGCGCTGTGGGCGTACGGCACGCACCGGCGCTGGGTCGCGGCCGTGCTCGGCGTGCTCGCGATCGCCGGACTGCTCGAAGCGCTCGGGCTCTCCGGCCGCGGCGTCGCAGGCGCGACGCTCGTGCTCGCCGGGCTCTTCGCCGTGCTGCGGCGCGGCGGCTCCGTGCGCCCGGGCGGGAAGCTGCCGACGCTCGCCGTCATCTTGCTCGTCACCGGCGCCGTGATCCTGCTCGGCCACTTCGGCTCGAACGCGCGGCCGTTCATCGGGCCGGGCGCGGTCGTCGGCATGCTGCTCTTCGTGGTCGGCCCATGGGTGTGGCGTCTCCAGGAGGAGCGCGCCGATCGCATCCGCCTCGAAGAGCGCGCCGCCGTCGCTGCGCGCGTGCACGACTCGGTGCTGCAGACGCTCGCGCTCGTGCAGCGCCACGCGGACGAGCCTGCGCGCGTCGGCTCGCTTGCACGCCGCCAGGAGCGCGAGCTGCGCCGCTGGCTCTACGGCAGCGGCGTTCCCGATGCTGCGTCGCTTGCCGACGCCCTCGCCGACGCTGCCGCCGACGTCGAGGCAATGCACAACGTGCAGATCGAGCTTGCGAACTCCGGTGACGCTCCGATGGAGGAGCGGCTCGAGCCCGTCGTGCTCGCCGCGCGCGAGGCGATGACGAACGCGGCAAAGTTCTCGGGAGTGCGCGAGGTGTCGGTCTACGCAGAGGTCAATGGCTCGATCGCCGTGTTCGTCCGCGACCGCGGCGCCGGCTTCGACAGAGCTTCCGTGCCGGAGGACCGGCGCGGCCTCGCCGAGTCGATCGAGGGTCGCATGCGCCGCGCGGGCGGCGAGGCGGTCGTCACCACCGCGCCCGGCGAGGGCACCGAGGTCGAATTGAGGCTGCCGCGATGACGCGCCGGATCGTCCTCGTCGACGACCACGAGCTGTTCCGCGCAGGCGTGCGCGGCGAGCTCGCCGGCGCGGTCGAGATCGTCGGCGAGGCCGGCAGCGTCGCCGAGGCAGTGCCGATGATCCGCGAGCTCGACCCGGAAGTCGTGCTGCTGGACGTGCACCTGCCGGACGGCGGCGGCGAAGGCGTCATCGCCGGCGTCGCGCAGGAGCGGCCCGGCGTGAAGTTCCTGGCGCTGTCCGTCTCCGACGCGGCGGAAGACGTGATCAGCGTCATCCGTGCCGGCGCGCGCGGCTACGTCACGAAGACGATCACGCGCGCCGAGCTCGTGGACGCGATCGAGCGCGTCGCAGAAGGCGACGCGGTGTTCTCGCCGCGTCTCGCCGGCTTCGTGCTCGATGCGTTCAAGGACGGCGAGCGTGTCGGCGGCGACGAGGAGCTCGACCAGCTCACGCCGCGCGAGCGCGAGGTGCTGCAGCTCATCGCGCGCGGCTACCGCTACAAGGAGATCGCCGCGCGGCTGCACCTGTCGGTGAAGACCGTCGAGGCGCACGTGTCGAGCGTGCTGCGCAAGCTGCAGCTCTCGTCGCGGCACGAGCTCACTCGCTGGGCCCAGGAGCGGCGGCTGATCTAGCTGTCGAGCGCGTTGCGCCACTCGCTGCGCGGCAGCACCGAGAATGTCTCGCCCGGCTCCGGCTCGCGGCCGATCGCGTCGCGGATCGCCTGCGCTCGCGACTTGCGTGCGGGCAGCCCGGGACGGCGCGCCACCTCGCAGATCACGCGCCAGTTGCCGTCGGGCTCTTCGCGAAAGACAACGTACCCACCCTGCATTGCGGCAGGCTAACGCGATGAGCGTGAGAATCGAAGAGCTGGACGTGGCCGGCATCGACCGGCACGCGAGCGAGCTGGCGCAGCTGCTGCTCGACGCACACGCAGCCAACATGGCGCTCGGTCTCGCAGCGCCGCTCAATCGCGAGCGCGCTGCGGACGCGTGGGACGAGCTTCGCGGCGTCATCCTCGCCGCGTTCGAGGACGACACGGTCGTCGGCGCGGTGTGCCTCACGCGTGCGACCGCGGAGAACGGACGTCACCGCGCAGAGGTGCAGAAGCTCGTCGTCCGCACAGACCAGCGCGGGAACGGCATCGGGACGGCATTGCTCGACGCGGTCGCCGAACGTGCAAAGGCGGACGGCATCACGTTGCTCTGGCTGACGACGCATGCCGGCACGCGCTCGGATCACTTCTACGAGCGGACCGGCTGGACGCGCGTCGGCGAGATTCCCGGGTATTCGCTGCTGCCGAGCGGGTCGCTGGCTGCGAACGCGTTCTTCTACCGCGAGCTCTAGCGGAGGCCGGGCGTCCCCGGCCCCCGCTGCATCTACGGCGCGCTAGGCGACTGCGAGCTCGCGCTCGGCGCGAAGCCAGTTATCGGTGGGGTCTCCACCTTCGTCGAGAGAGATGTAGTACGCACGCTCCGCAACATGCTCCCAAGTGAGCACGATCGTCTCCTCCGTCTTCTTCTTGCGGCGCGTGACAGTCCTCTTCGCCACCGGCTTCGTCGTCGCGGCGGCCTCAGTGGTCTTGCGAGGCAATTTCGACCTCCTTTGGTCGTCGCATGGTGGAGATCTCACCTTCGGTCGCTCCGAAGGGACTCCTCCACTCTGCGACGCGAGCTACGAGGAAGCCAGCAGCTCGTCGAGATCGAGCCGCTTCGTCCACATCGTGGGGTTGCCGTCCTCGTCGGTCGGCCACTCCTCGCGCGGGCGGTCGCGGTACAGCTCGACGCCGTTCCCGTCCGGGTCGCTCAGGTAGATCGCCTCGCTGACGCCATGGTCCGACGCCCCTTGCAGGGGGATCCCGGCAGCCATGATGCGGCGCAGCGCGTCGGCCAGCGTCGCCCGATCCGGGTAGCGGACGGCGACGTGGTAGAGGCCTGTCGAGTTGCGCGGGGGCGGGCCGGCACCCTCCGATTCCCATGTGTTAAGGCCGATGTGATGGTGGTAGCCGCCGGCGGAGATGAACGCCGCCTGGTCGCCCATCCGCGCGAAGACCTCGAAGCCGAGCACGTCGTGCCAGAACGCGAGAGAACGGTCGATGTTCGACACCTTGAGATGGACGTGCCCGATGTCGACGCGCGGATCGATTGCCATACGGCGATGGTACGCCGTGGCCGCGGTCAGCCGTTGGTGTGCTTGATGGCGGACTCCTGATCCTGCGCCTGCGCGAGCGTGAGCGACCCCGCGCAGACGCGGTGGTTGAGCTCGTTCTCGATCTGGTCGACCGCAGACGCGCGCGGATATGGCTCCGGCCACAGGTTGCGCGGGTCCGTGGGCGCACCGCCCAACTCGAGGCTGATCAGGTGATCCTCTTGAAAGGCCGAGGGCGGGCCGCGCAGGTGGTACTGCAGCAGGCCTTTCGCCTTCAGGTCGTTCGTATAGGAGACCGGCGGGCGGACCGTGCGCGTCCAGCCGGACCCGCAGATCGTTTTCCCGATCGTCGCCTGCGTGACCTGCGGGTTCAGCGCACCGGGCGTCAGCTGCCAGTCGGCGCGCACGACGAAGGCGTGCGGTCGCGCGCCGCAGCTCGGTAACGCCGCAATGAGCAGGGCCGCGCCGGCGGCGAAGAGAACAATCTCGACGAGGGACATGCGCACTCGATCCACAGTACGAACGCCGTGCGCGTCCGCAACGGATGTGGATCAAACGTTGCGATGTTGGTGCAAAGGCGTGCGCACTGCGTCACCGACGAGCGCGAACACCGTGACCGCGATCCACGGCACGCCGATGATGTCGGTCTGCAGGCCGAGGAAGAGCACGGCGGCGAACGCGGCTCCGATCCACGGCACGCGCGCGAGCGCGCCGCGCAGCAGGACGAGTGACCAGAGGACGAACGCGAGCACGCCAAGCACGCCCACCTCGACGCCCAGCTCCGTGTACGTCGACTCGCCGGCCCTGATCCGCACGTGCGTGCGCGCGGCGGTGACGCCCGCGTTCCCGAGGCCGAAGCCCCAGGGGTGATGCAGGACGGTGCGCGCGCCTTCGCGCAGGCTCGACGCGTGCTCGCTGATCGACGAGTCGCCGGACGTGGTCGCGTCGTTGCTCGACGAGCCCGGCGTCGCAGGATGTGTCTGCTGGTAATGCAGCTCGGTCGCCGTGTAGTGCGTGCGCGGGCCGAAGTGCGTGTACGTCTTGACGAACGCAAAGCCGATGACCGCCACCGCGACGGCGAGCAGGATCATCAGCGCGCGCCGCCGCACGAGCGCAAGGACGAGCAGCGCCACGACGAGCGCGATGACTCCGGCGCGCGTGTGCGTCCAGAGCAGCGCCGCGAAGAGCAGAAGTGCGACGGCGCGACCCCACCAGAGCCGGAACGGCACAAAGAACATCGCGACGACGAGCAGATAGGCAGTCGCGAGCGGCGAGAGGAACGTCGACGTCAGCCGCCGGAACACGACGCCGTTCCCTGCGTTGTAGGCGAAGTTCTCGGGGAGACCCGAGAGGCCGTTGTACCGCAGGCCGAGCTGATCCTGGAACCACCCGGGCGCGCCGGAGTGCCGCCACCAAGAGAGCGGGACCGCGGACACGTCGATCAGTCCGTAGAGCGCGACGACTGCCGCCGTAACGAGAACGGTGCGGCAGAGCCGCGCACGCTCGGCGCCCGTCAGCGCGAGGCCGCGCCCGAGGAAGTACGCGCCGACCGGCAGCAAGTCGTGACGCGCGGCGTAGAGCACGCCGCGATGGGTCGCGCCGCCGTCGAGCAGCGACTGCGGCAGCAACCCGTACAGCACGACGAACGCGCCGAACGCGAGCGCGAGCCAGTCGGCGGCGATCGTAGGCCGCGGCACGCTACGCACGACGAGCGCGAGCGCGACGAGCAGCAGCACGTCCTTCCATGCCGCGACGACCGTGAGCGCGTTGCCGCGCACGCCCGCGCGCCACAGCTGCGACATCACGAGGTTGTGGAACGCGAGCCCGACGATGAGCACGTGCAGCGCCCACACCGGCCTGCGAAGCCCCGCTCCGGCGCCGGCAAAGCCGACACCTGCGCTCCTTGCGGGCTCCGTCGAGCCTACGCCGGTCATTCGGGCCCCACCGCGATCAATGTCATGCCGCGATTCAGTACATGCACGCGGTAAGGAAACAGTGACGCGAGCTCACGCTGCCCTAACGGATCGAGCACGTCGTCGAAGCCCGCGCGACGCAGCACACGCGCACGCGGCGGGTCCGGCAGCCAGTGCGCGAACGGCAGGAGTGTGTGCACCTCGAGCGGGAAGAAGCGGTTCGGCGTGGTGATGAAGACGCGCGTCGCGACGCGGCAGAGCTCGTGCACGAACTGCCGCTGCCCTTCGCGTCCACCGGCCACGTGCTCGACGACCGCGTTCGAGAACGCGATGTCGAACGTTGCATCGTCGAACGGAAGCGAGCGGCCGTCCGCCTGCACGGCGGTCACCGACGGGAACGCGGCGCGGAAGCGGTCGAGCTCCGTGTTGCCGACGGCTGTGATGCGCTCGGGCCACGGATAGAGCGCCTCGAAGAAGTTGTCGGTCGACCCGCTGCCGAACGGAGCATCGGTCACGCCGACATCGACGACAGTCGAGTCGGGGCCTGGGCGGAGCAGCTCGCGAAAGAGGTCGAGCTTCCGCTGGCGGCTCCGCATCGACACCTGCGAGGCGACGCGGCGCACCATCTTCTGCGGAGCGTAGACGGCTGGCCGGATCCGTAGAGTGGCCCAATGCCCATCCGCGCCGAGCTCATGCCACGTGGCCCCTACTCGCTCCGCGCCTCCGGACGCCTGCAGAGCGACGCGACCCGGGTCGTGGTCGACGGCACCTATCGCGGGACGTTCCTCAACGGGGACGTCCTCGAGCGCGTCCACGCGGCACAGCGGCCCGACGGCACGATCGTCGTCGCGGCCGACTCCGAGGCCGGCGTCGAGCACGTGCGCTGGGTGCTCGGGCTCGACGACGACCACAGCGAGTTCCTGCGCCGCTTCGCGGACGACCCGCTGCTCGGCGAGACGCTGAAGCGCGTCCGCGGGCTGCGGCCGATGCGCACCGCCACGGTCGCGCAGGCACTGCTCCGCGCCGTGGCGGGCCAGCTGATTCAGGCGAAGCGCGCGCGGGAGATCGAGCGCGCCGTGATTCGCGCGGCTACGCCGAGACACGGCGACCTCAACGCGGCGCCTACGTGCGCCGACCTCGCGCGTTTCTCACCGCCGCAGCTCGAGCGGCTCGGGCTCGGCGCACGCCGCGGCTCGGCGCTGATCCGCCTCTGCCGTGCGCTCGACTTGGAGCGTCTCAAGGAGCACCCGACGGCGGCGGTCGAGGCTCGGCTCGTGCGCGAGCGCGGGCTCGGGCCCTGGTCGGCGGGCGTCATCTGCCTGCACGGGCTGGGGCGCTACGAGGTAGGCCTGAAGCGCGATCTGGGCATGGCCATGCTCGCCGGAGCCCTGTGGGGGCGCCGTGTCGCGCCCGAGGAGGCAGACGTTCTGCTCGCTCCGTACGAGGAATGGGCCGGGCTCGCGAGCGTGTACCTCCTAGCCGGATACCACGCGGGTTTCGTACCCTTGGTGCATGACCGGCTCGCCGCCTGAGATCCACGTCGTCGACGACCCCGAGCTTGCCGTCGGCGACCTGATCGCCCAGCAGGCGCGGCGGGGCGGCTCGATCGTGCTCACCGGCGGCTCCAGCGTCGCGCGCTCGTACGAGCGCGCCGCGAGCATCACGCCGGACTGGAGCGAGGTCACCGTGTGGTGGGGCGACGAGCGCTGCGTGCCGCCCGACGACGACCTGTCGAACTTCAAGCTCGCGAAGGAGTCACTGCTCGACAGCCTCGAGGTCGAGCCGAAGGACGTGCATCGCATTCGCGGCGAGCTGCAGCCGGCGGACGCGGCAGGCGAGCTCGACAAGTCGCTCGACGGCGTGGAGCTCGACTTCCTGCTGCTCGGGCTCGGGCCCGACGGCCACTGCGCGTCGCTGTTCCCCGGCTCGCCGCAGCTCGGCATCACCGATCGCCGCGCCGTGAGCGGCCCGGCCGGGCTCGAGCCGTGGGTCGACCGCGTGACGATGACGATGCCGACGCTGCAGTCGGCGAAGCGGATCGTGTTCGTCGCGAGCGGCGCGTCGAAGGCTGATGCGGTCGCGCGCGCGTTCGGCGGCGACGTTTCGCAGGACGTTCCGGCGAGCCTCACGCGGCTCGCGAAC
>DASZBP010000203.1:0-7125 GCA_035943915.1 Gaiellaceae bacterium
CTGCACCACACCCGCCTTCATGTCGAAGATGCCAGGGCCGCTCGCGCGTCCTTCGTGAACCTCGAACGGCCAGCGCGCGAGCGTGCCCGTGGGCCAGACGGTGTCGAGGTGGCCGATCAGGAGTACCCGCGGCCGCGACCCGAACCGCCAGCGAAGATGGACACGCCCGTCGGCTTCAACCCGCTCCCCGCGCTCGCCGAGCAGCCGGAAGGCGAGTTCGTCCGCCACCTCGACGCAAGCGAGGCAGGCGGCCGGATCGGCGCTCGGTGACTCCACTTCGACGAGCGCCCGCAGCGCGTCGATCATCGTCAGGACATCCGCGGCCAAGCCCGCATTCTCGCGACGCGCCTGCAGCGGCGTTCGGCGAGCGCTCCAAACTGCTCGTCCGAGGTTGTGCCGCTCCGACCATGCCGAGCCAGGGCCGGAGTGGAACCATCGGCGGCGATGGCTGACACCCACGTCGATCTCGCCTCCCCGCGCACACACGCAGAAGCAGCTGCCCGGGCCGCCGCTGAGCGTGCAGGCGTGGTCGTCCGGCCGCTTGACGGCCTCGCCGAATTCGAGGCCGCGTCCGACCTGATCGGCCGGATCTGGAACGACGAGGGCGAGCCGAAGGCCCCCGTCAACCTGCTGCGCGCACTCGACCACGCCGGCGACTTCGTTGCAGGCGCCTTCCGGGGCACGGAGCTCGTCGGGATCTCGTTCGGCTTCTTCGGGCTAGTGGACTCCGAGCTCCACCTCCACTCGCACATCACCGGAGTCGCACCGGACTTCCAGGGGAGGTCGCTCGGCTTCGCGCTGAAGCAGTTCCAGCGCAGCTGGGCGCTCGAACGTGGCGCGCACATGATCGAGTGGACGGCAGATCCGCTCGTCCGCGCGAACCTCTGCTTCAACCTGGCCAAGCTTGGCGCGTCGATCGTCGGCTATCACGAGAATTTCTATGGACAGCTGCACGACCGGCTGAACGGGACGTCCGACAGTGACCGCGCCGTGATCCGTTGGGACCTCACCTCTCCCCGCTCGATCAAGGCGGCAGACGGCACGCAGGACGACGACGCTCAGGTCGACGGTCAGGTCGTGCTGCAGCCCGATGCCGACGGCGCGCCGTCAGCGGCGACCGGCGACGGCGACGTCCTGCTCGCGTGGATCCCGGACGACATCGTGCGCGTGCGCGCGCACCATGCGCATCTCGCCGATGCCTGGCGCCTTGCGCTTCGCGAGGCGATCGGCCCGCGCCTTCACGACGGCTTCCGCGCGGAGCGCATCACGCGCGACGGCTGGCTGGTGCTCACCCGATGAAGCTCGAGCACGTCGAGCTCCGGCGAATCCACCTGCCGCTCGTCGCCCCGTTCAGAGCGTCCATCGGCACGCTGCTCCATCGCGACGTCCTGCTTGTCCGCGTGGTCGCAGACGGAAGCGAGGGTTGGGGCGAGTGCGTGGCGTTCGGCGAGCCGTTCTACTCGTACGAGTACACCGACGGCGCACACGACGTGATCAGGCGGCACCTGCTCCCGCTCCTGTTCGCGAAGGGAGACGTCAAGGCGGAAGAGGTGGCCGGGATCCTGACGCCGGTCCGCGGCAACCCGATGGCCAAGGGCGCCGTCGAGATGGCGATCCTCGATGCAGAGCTCCGACTCCAGGGTCAGTCGTTCGGCGAGTACCTCGGCGCGACACGCGACGCCGTCGACTGCGGCGTCTCCGTGGGGATCCACGAGCGCGTCGAGGATCTCCTGCGTACCGTCGAGGGCTACCTCGCAGAGGGCTACAAGCGCATCAAGCTGAAGATCGAGCCGGGCCATGACATCGACGACGTCCGCGCGGTGCGCCGGCAGTTCGGCGACATCCTCTTCCAGGTCGACGCGAACGCCGCGTACACGCGCGCCGACGCACGCCACCTTGCGCAGCTCGACGAATTCGAACTGCTGCTGATCGAGCAGCCGCTGCCGGAAGAGGACGTGCGGGGACACGCCGAGCTGGCGAAGGTCGTCCGCACGCCGATCTGCCTCGACGAGTCGATCACCTCCGCGGCGATCGCCGAGGACGCGATCGCGATCGGCGCGTGCAGCATCGTGAACATCAAGGCGGGCCGCGTCGGCGGCTACATCGAAGCGCGACGCGTACACGACCTGTGCGCAGCGAACGGCGTGCCCGTGTGGTGCGGCGGGATGCTCGAGACCGGTCTGGGCCGTGCCGCGAACGTCGCGCTCGCGGCGCTCCCGAACTTCACGCTGCCCGGTGACACGTCGGCGTCGGGGCGGTACTACGCGCAGGACATCGTCGAGCCCTTCGTGCTGCGTGACGGGACGCTCGAAGTGCCGACAGGGCCGGGCCTCGGCGTGATCCCGCTCGAAGACGAGCTCGAGCGGTTCACCGTCTCCGTCGAGTCGTATCGCTAGCCGGCTCGCTCGCGAAGCGCAGCTGCAACTCGAGCACGACGCGCTCGTCGGGATCGTCGAGATCGAGGTCGAACAACTCGACGAGCCGGCGCAGCCGATAGCGAAAGGTGTTCGGATGCACGGCGATCCGCGTTGCCGCTTGCGGCACGTCACCGAATGCGTCGAGATACACCCGGAGCGTCGCTGCATACGCGCTTCCATGCTCCGCGTCGTGCGAGAGGATCCGCTCGAGCTTGCCGCGCGCGAGGCCGGGATGATCGGAGCTGAGCTCCTTGAGCTCATGCAACACGACCTCGTTTCGCACGTCGTCGATCGAGGCGACTTTGCGAGCCTTTGCATCGGTGCGCAGGACGCCGAGCACGCGTTCCGCCTCCCGGCGCGCGCGCGGCACCTCCTTCACCTCGCCGACGATCGATCCGACGCCCGCGAGCAACGCCGTGGCGAGCCGCGTCTCCGCATGCGACCGCACCTGCTCGGCGAGCTGCACGAGCCGGCGCGGCTCGAGCGAGCGCTCGCCCTCCAGGAGCGCGTAGATGGTCTGACCGAGCGCGACAGCAGCGGTTTGACGGTACGCCGCCTCGCAATGCAAGAGCACCACGTCGACGAGCCGTTCGCGCTGCAGCTCGTCGAGGGGCAGCTCGTCGGTTGCAAGCTCGAACGCGATCACCGACAGCGGCGCGGACGAGGCGAAGCCGAGTCGTGCGGCAGCCTCCTCCGCGGGGCCGTCGCCCTCCAGGATCGTGAGCAGCATCTCCGCCCGCAGCCGCCGCTCGACGTCGCGTGTGGCACGCGCCTGGATCACGTGCGGCACTGCGATGCGCGCCGCTTCGGCGAGCGCATGCTCGGCCTCGTCGTCGAGGCGCGAGCCGTCGTGCACGACCCAGACCGAGCCGATGGCATGGCTGCCGGCACGAATCGCCACCGCCGAGCGTGACTTCAGGTCGTCGAGCTCCGGCGGGCCGCCCTTCAACATCCCCTTCAGCGTCGCTGCGTCGATGTTCATCACGCCCGGGGCGGCCAGCACCTCGCGATAGAGCGTGCGCATGCCGGGCGAGTCGGGCACTTGGCGCCCGAGGATCGAGCCCCGGCGGGCCTTGTCGATCGGCTGGTCGCCGAGCGTCGAGTAGCCGAGGACACGCCGGCTCGGATCCTCGATCGTCACGGCGCCGCCGACGACACCCGCAATCGCATTGGCGAGCGCGAAGAGGTCGCCGAGCGGGACGCCCGCGATACCCGTCGTCGTGCCCGAAGCAGCCGAGAATCGTGTCAGGCTCAGCAGCGCATACAGCTGCGTCCACGTCATCTCCTCCGGCACCGAGATCAAGGCCACGGTCTCCGACCCGATCTCGCGCAGGTCTTCCGCGGTGTCGAACGTCGTCTTGAAGACGACAGCAGCCGCCTCAGCCTGCTCCGCGACCTCGATCAGGCGACGCGCCTGCGTCGTCCCAGCGCGGATTCCGATAGCGAGGACGATGTCGCCGCGCGACACGGGCGACCGCTCGTCCGGGTCGTAGATGATCGGCTCGCCTGCCGGCAGGTCCAGTCCGGCGGGCGCACTCAGAGCCTGGATGACGTCGCGGCCGAGGCTCTCGAGGACGTCGCCGAGCGTCGCGAGCTCGACCTGCGCGGGAGTCGAAACGGGCGACCGCTTCCCCGCCATGAACAACACGTTACGCGACGCGGCGTTTGGCGCGGCCACCGTAATGCACGTACGTCGGAACCCCGCCCGGGTCGTCCGGTGAGAAGAAGACAGCGGGCAGGGCCGCGTCCGCGATCGGTACGTGCAGCATGAACGTGTCCGGCTTCGCCACCGGCTGCAGCGGCAGGTCGATCATCGGCGGCCAGTCCTGGCTCTCTGCCACTGCGTGGGTTGGATGCACGGTCGCAGTGAGCCTGCCGTCAGCCGTCGCGTTCACCTCGAGTCGCAGCCCTTCGCGCTCGTACACGCCCGTGTAGCGCGCGGGATCCCCGACCGTCTCTTCCGCGAGCGGCTCGGCGTCCGGGCGCGGCCCGACACCGAAGCGCTCGCCGAACAGCCAGCTCGCCAGCTCGCGGTAGAGCAACAGCGCGCTCTCGACGTTCGTCTGCAGGCAAAAGCCGAAGCGCTCCTTCGGAGCGACGCGCATGAATGCGTTCTGCCCGATCGAGTTGCCATCGTGGCCGATGACCTCGAGCTCGCCCCAGCTGTCGAGGATCCAGCCGAGCCCCCACGCCGAGCCGATGATGTCGTCGACGAGCCGCACCTGCTCCTGCTGCATCGCGGCGACCGCGTGCTCGGAGAGAAGTTGCTCGCCATTCGGCGCACGACCGCCGTCGAGATGGAGCTGTACGAAGCGCAGGACGTCGCCCGCGCTCGCGACGAGTGCGCTCCCCATCGGCCCGAACGCGCGCCAGAGCCCCCACATCGGGCTGACCATCAGCTTGTCGGGGTCACTCGGGTCGGGCACGTGGCCGACCGCTGTCGGGTGGACGATCGCCTCGTCGGCGAACGAGACCGAGTGCTCGAGCGCGAGCGGGACGAAGAGCCGCTCGCGCAGGATGTCCTCGAAGACCTTGTCCTCGAGCACCTCGATGATGCGCCCGAGGATCGAGTAGCTGCTGTTGCTGTAGCTCCAGATCTTCCCCGGGTCGGCAATCTGCGGAAGGTCGACGCAGCCCTCGACGTAGCGGGCCAGTGCATCGTCGCCGCGGCCCGTGTCGGTGAAGTGGTCGCCGTCGAACCCGCTGGTATGCGAGAGCAGGTTGCGCAACGTGACGACGTCGGCGGCGCGCGGATCCTTGACGCGGAAGTCCGGCAGGTACTCACTGATCGGCGTGTCCAGGTCGACCTTGCCTTCGTCGACCAGCATCATCACGAGCGTCGCCGTGTAGAGCTTGCCGATCGAGCCGGGCAGAAAGAGTGCGTCGGGCGTGACCGGGCAACCGGTGCGAACGGTCAGCACACCCGCGGCGACCTCCGTGACCGTGTCGCCGTCGAGCACCGCCAGCTGCGCGCCGGGAATGCCGTGCTCGGCAATCAGCTCGGCGAGCTTCGTTTCCAGTTCCTGCGTCGTGCGCACAGTCCACCCCTCTCGGTCGTGACCTACACTGTAGGTGAGGCTACCTACAGTGTAGGTAGAATGCAACCCATGCAGGCACTCAGCAGGGAGCGGATCATCAATACGGCGATCGCGCTGGCCGACCGGGACGGCCTCGACGCCGTCACGTTGCGCCGGATCGCGGCGGAGCTCGGCGTGCACGTCACGTCGCTGTACAACCACGTCCCCACGCGCGAGGCCGTCACGACCGGCATCGTCGACACACTCGTGACGCGTGCCGACCTGCCGACGGGCGACGTCGACTGGGAGTCGTGGGTCCGCGCGTTCATCGCCGCGGTCGGCGACATCGCGCTCGAGCACCCAGGCGCGTTCGTCGCGCTCCAGCGGCGCCCCGTCCAAGCAGCCGCAGCGACGACGTCGTTCGAGCTCGCGCTGTCTGCGTTCGCGCGGGCCGGCATGAGCCCGGCCGCTGCCTATGGAGCCGTGAAGGCGACGACGTACACCGGGCTTGCAATCGCGATGGAGCGGGCGCTGTCGGCACGCGGCGACGACGCCGAGACGGCGCTCTCCCATCTCCCGGCCGACGAGTTCCCGCGCATCCTCGCGCTCGGCCATGTCGACGCGGAAGCCACATGGGCGTTCACGGTCGAGACGCTGATCGCGGGTCTACGCGCTCAGATCGCAGCCGGCTGAAGCCGGCCGAGCGGCGGCTCGGCGACCTCGGAGCCACCGCTGATGACGCGCTCGAGCGCGGTCACGCAACGCTCGTCGAATGCCGTGCCGGTCTCGCGGCGCAGCAGCGCCATCGCATCCTCGTGCGTCCACGCGTCGCGGTACACGCGCTTCGAGATCAGCGCGTCGTAGACGTCACACACCGTGAGGATGCGCGTGTCGAGATCGATGTCGTCACCGGAAAGCCCGCGCGGGTAACCGCGTCCGTCGAGACGCTCGTGGTGGTTCAGCACCAGCTGCCGCACACCCTCGGAGAAGCCGCCGAGCTCCGCGAGGAGCTTGTTGCCGCGCTCGGGATGGCGCTGGACGATCGCGTACTCGTCCTCGTCGAGCGCGCCCGGCTTCTGGAGGATCCCGTCCGGGACGGAGAGCTTGCCGATGTCGTGCACGAGCCCGCCGATCGCGAGCTGCCGCAGGCGGCTGCCCGACAGGCCGAGCTGCTCCCCCACCTGCACGGCGCGTAGCGCGACACGACGCGTGTGCCGCTCCGTGTACTCGTCCTTCTCGCCAAGCAGCACCGTGAGCGCGCGCACGTGCGAGCCGAGGAACACCGCTTCGGCCGCAACGAGCTCGGCGCCCGCGAGGTCGCCCGCGAGCGGGCGCGACTGGGCCGCGCGCGCGAGGTCGACCGCGACCGCCACGCCGACGAGCAGGATCCCGTCGAGCTCGATCTCGTGCCCCATCCACCAGCCGAGATAGGTGAAGTCCTGCGTCAGCGCAGGCACGAGTGCCGTCGCGAGCCACACGAGCCCGACGACGACCGCGAGATCGAGCACGCGATGCGTCAAGAGAAAGGTGCGTGCCGAGCGGTAGGCGAGGAGAGCGAAGGCCGCCATGCCGATCACGAGCACGACGACCGCCTCGGTGCTGTTCGGCGCAGGCACGGACGGAACGAGGCTCGGGAACACGAGCGCCGAAGCGCCGAGTGCCAGGATCACCGCAAGGAGGATCGCCTCGAC
>DASZBP010000204.1:0-3003 GCA_035943915.1 Gaiellaceae bacterium
CACTACTTTCGTGGCGCTATTTGGCGATCAAGGCCGGAAACGGTTACGGTAATCGGATGGCTCAGGCCGACCTGCGGCGCGACCAGCCCTTCCGGGGGCGCGCGACCATCCGCGACATCGCCGACCTCGCAGGGGTCTCGATCGCCACGGTCTCGCGCGTCCTCAACGACCGGCCCGACGTCGCCCCCGACACGCGCGAGACCGTCCTGCAGGTCGTGCGCGAGCATGGGTTCAGCACGAACCGCGGTGCGCGCGGGCTCTCGAGCGGCCGGACGGGGATCATCGGGTTGACCCTGCCGCTGGTGAACGACGCCTACTTCGGGCCGATCCTCGGCGGCGCGTCGGAGGCACTCTATGAGCAGGACATGCGGATCATGCTGGCGCCGACGCTGCACGAGCACGACCGTGAGGTCTCGCTGCTCGAACGGCTGATGCGCGGCACGACCGACGGCGCGATCCTGATCCTCCCGGAGGAGTCGACCGACGAGCTGATCCATCTGCAAAAGCTTGGCTACCCGTTTGTAGTCGTCGACCCGCGCGAGACGCCGCCGGAGGGCATCCCCACGGTGTCGGCCGCGCACGCGGCCGGCGCGAAGCGCGCGACCGAGCACCTGCTCGAGCTCGGGCACCGCCGTATCGGCGTCGTCACCGGGCCGTCCGGCTGGTACGCGAACGAAGAGCGGCTCGTCGGCTTCCGCGCGGCGATGGCTGCGTCGGGACTGCTCGCCGAGGCGCAGCTGATCGAGCAGTCGGACTGGAGCATCCCGTCCGGGGAGGCCGCGGCGGAGAAGCTGCTCGCGCTGGCGGATCCGCCGACTGCGATCTTCGCCTTCAACGACAACGGCGCGATCGGCACGCTCAACGCTGCCCGGCGCGTCGGGCTCAGCGTCCCGGAGGACCTCTCGATCGTCGGCTTTGACGACACCTTTCAAGCGCTCATCGTCTCGCCGAACCTGACCACCGTGCGACAGCCGCTCGCCGAGCTGGGGCGGATGGGCGTGAGCCTGCTGACGCGCCTGATCGAAGGGCAGCGTCTCGACGCGCTCCGCATCGAGCTGTCGACGACGCTCGTCGTCCGTGAGTCCACGAGCCCGAATCGCCGCTAGCGCGGTCGCAATCGCCGCGGTCGCGGTGATCGCCGGACGGAGCTTCGGCGCGTCCTCCGACCGGTACGTCGTGCAGCGGCTCGTCACGGACCGTGCCGACAAGCAGCTCGTCAATGCGTGGGGTCTTGCCGCGAGCCCGACCGGGCCGTGGTGGGTGGCGAACGAGGCGCGCAACACGAGCACGCTGTACTCGGGCGACGGCCGCAAGCAGCTGCTCACGGTGTCGGTGCCATGCGGCCCGACCGGCGTCGCGTACTACGGCGGCAGGCAGTTCGTCGAGCGCGGCGGCGGGCAGCGCGACCCGGCGCGCTTCGTCTATGCGTGCGAGGCTGGGCAGATTCGCGCGTGGACGCCGACCGTGCCCGGCGGCTGGTCGACACGCACGGAAGTCGTGGTCGACGACTCGATCCACGGCGCGGTGTTCCGCGGCGTCACGTTCTCGGGCGACCGCCTCTACGCGACCGACTTTCACAGCGGCCGCGTCGACGTGTTCGACGGGAGCTGGCGGCGCGTGCGCGCGCCGTTCCACGATTCGAAGATCCCCGCCTGGTACGCGCCGTCCGGCATCCAGTCGATCGGCGGCCACATCTTCGTCACCTACATCTGGCGCGCCCCGGTCGATGGCAACGATGCGCCGACCGGCGGCTACGTCGACGAGTTCGACCGGGACGGCCGTCTCGTCGCGCGCGTGGCGCACGACGGCGGCCTGAACGAGCCCTGGGGCCTAGCGCTCGCTCCGCACAGCTTCGGCCGCTTCGGCGGCGATCTCCTCGTGGCGAGCTTCGGCGACGGCGAGATCGATGCGTATGCGCGGACGTCGGGCGGGTGGAAGCACGACGGCGTGCTGAACGCGCACGTCAACGGCGTCTGGGGGATCGCCTTCGGGAACGGCGGAGACGCCGGCCCGCGCGACACGCTCTTCGCGGCCGGCGGCCCGCACCAGTGGCGCGGCGCAAGCGAGCTGTCGGTGCACGGCGTGCTCGCCGCGATTCGCGCTGCCTAAGCTGTAGGCCGTGTCATCGATCGACGTCCCTGTCGCGCTGCTCGGCTTCGGAACGGTCGGCGAAGCCGTGCACCGGCTGCTGACCGACCAGGCCGAGGACATCGAGCGCGCCACGGGCCACCGGCTGCGCATCGTCAAGGCGCTCGTGCGCAGTGAGCGCGACGGCCCCGTCCCGTTGACGACCCACGTCTCCGAGATCCTCGACGACCCGTCGATCGCGGTCGTCGCGGAGGTGATGGGCGGCCTCGACCCGGCGGGCGGCTACGTGCTCGAGGCGCTGCGACGGGGCAAGCACGTCGTCTCGGCGAACAAGCAGCTGATCGCGCGGCGGGGCGCAGAGCTCTTCTCCGCGGCGGAGGCCGGCGGTGTGCAGTTGCGGTTCGAGGCGAGCGTGTGCGCGGCGATCCCGGTGATCAAGGTGCTGCGTGAGTCGCTCGTCGTGACGAACGTGCACCGCGTGCTTGGCATCGTCAACGGCACGACGAACTTTCTGCTGACGGAGATGGAGAGCGGCGCGACGTACGCGGCAGCGCTTGCCGACGCTCAGGCGCACGGCTATGCAGAGGCGGACCCGACCGACGACGTCTCCGGCGCGGATGCCGCGGCGAAGATGGCGATCCTCGCGACGGTCGCGTTCAACTCACGCGTCGGCATCGACGACGTCGTCTACCGCGGGCTCGAGCTCGTCGACGCCGTCGACGTCGACGCGGCACGCGAGCTCGAGATGGTGATCCGGCTGATCGGCCAAGCGCAGCTCGCCGACGGTCACGTCGACGTGAGCGTGTCGCCTGCGCTCGTCGACCGCCGCCATCCGCTCGCGAACGTCGCAGGCGCGTTCAACGCAGTGATGCTGCAGGGCGACGCGATCCGCGAGATCACGCTCGAGGGTCCCGG
>DASZBP010000205.1:0-1996 GCA_035943915.1 Gaiellaceae bacterium
ACCGTTGCCAAGCACCTCGAGCACATCTACCGCAAACTTGGTGTCTCCAGCCGCACAGCCGCAGTTTCCTACGCTGCGGGCGCCGGGCAGCGCATGCCGGTCCTGCCACACGGCCAACATCAAGCCGGATCTTGATCATGCCCGATACGTGCTCAGGTCGGCCCACCGTACGGCGTCTTACCTGGTCAGGGCGTGGTAGCTGTGTTCTCTGAAAGCGGATGCCAGCCGTTCGGCCCCGGCCCTGACATAGAGCGACATGCCGGCACCGGCCGGCTGCTCAGCGATCTAACGCCGGCCCCGGCGTGACCGGATCACGTCTCATCGCCCGGTTCGCGGCCGAAAAGCCGCTGTCCGTCCTCGCCGGTGAGCAGGAACGCGAAGCGCGCCGGATCCAAACGCAACGCGGCCATGTCATAGCCATACGGCGCCTCCCTGAGCGAGGTCCCACGCCAGACACGAAACAAACCATCAACACGCCGCGGAAACTCCGAGCCAGGGCTCACCACACCCCCATCGCGGTACGCTTCCGGCACCAGGCAAAACACGGCCCGCGTTGCGTCGACCGCTAGATTCCGCCGCAGGTTGCCGGAATCTTCACCGGGCGGGTCTTGCGGGATGCCCTTGAGCAGGCGCGCGGTCTGAGCTGCACCGTTCTCGTAGAGGGTTCGTTAATCGGTACTGGCCGCCTGGCAACGGTGACACGCTTCAAGACTTGCCCGTGACTCCAGTGGAGGCGCTGGCCGCCCGGCGAGCGTCTCCGTCGCTGGGTTCCGGTGGCGAGTGCGAGCCTGAGCGTGCCCGCGGGAGGGGGCGAGGTAGGTCGTCGCCGCTCGCGCGGTCGGTGGGTCGCGTCGCGTGTCGTCTGTGCTCGGGTCGTTCAGTCGTCGAGGAGGGCTGCGGATAGCGCCTGCGTCATGAACTCGCGGAACGTCCGGATCGTCCACTCCTGACGGATGACCAGTAGCTCGTAGAGCTCAACCGAGGTGTAGGCCCAGAGGATGTCTCGTGCCTTGCGGGCCGACACTCCCTTGCGAAGCAGGCGTTTGCGGTGCAGATCGGCGGCGAAGTGCGTCATGCCGGTCAGCCGTTCCGCGTTCATCTGGTCCCAGACCTCGGCGGCCTGCGGGTCCGCGGCGGCGGCCTGCCGGGCGAGCAGCAAGATCGGCGCCGTCCGGGCCTGGGTCCTGGCGTAGAACGCGGCGTAGGTCGCGATGATGTGCGCGCCGTCATCGTCTGCCTGGAGCTGCTTGATGACGTCGCGGTCCTCGAGCGTGACCGGGTCGTCGTCACCGGCCACCGACACGTCGAAGACCGCCTTGAGCAGCGCAGGCTTGGGACCGAACCTCTTGTAGATCAATTCGGGTGACACGCTCGCGGCGCGCGCGACCGCCGGGATGGACGTGCCCGCGTAGCCGTTGGCGAGGAAGAGCTCCCGGGCCGCCTCCAGCACGGCCAGCCGGGTCGCCGCGCCCTGGGCACGCCGGCCGTCGGCGTTGTACGCACGGCGCGATTTGACAATCTCCACCATTTAGATACAGTCTCCTGTAATCCGTTACAGATCTATGTAACTACTCTACCGGAGGGCTCGCAAATCCATGGACATCACCCAGAGCAAACAGCTAGCCCGAGACATCTTCGAACGCGGATTCGGCCGCGGCGAACTCGGCGTAGTGGATGCCGGCCTGGCGCCGGACGCCGTCGACCGTCACGCGTTCGCCCGGGACGAGCCGGACATGCGCCACCACCTGAAAAACGCGATCGGCATGCTGCGCGGCGCGATCCCGGACCTGCAGGTGAGCGTCGCCGACCTGTTCGGCGAGGGTGACCGCATCGCAATCCGCGTGGAGATGCACGGCGCCCACACCGGAGGACCCCTGTTCGGCGTCCCGCCGACCGGTGAGCAGGTCGAGTTTGAGCAGTTCCACATCGTTCAGTTCGGCGAGCACGGCCTCGGCATCCGGCACTGGGCCAACGTCGGCGTCGAGCAGTTCCTGCT